>CAJWSQ010000004.1 GCA_913045895.1 uncultured Flavobacteriales bacterium
TAACAGGAGCTCATTTTCACAATGCACCAATGGGTGTGAATGGTGGAGTAATCTTCAATTTATCATCTGCTTTTCAAATGATGGGAACTGATGATGCTGCTTTTGGTTACTGGACAGCAAACAATACAAATCCTTTTACATCGGCTGTTTCAGCTATGTTTAGAGCAAACGAAGTGTATGTGAATTTACATACAGCTGCTTTCCCGAATGGCGAAATTAGAGGTCAGGTTTTACGTGGTGCTGTTGAATTTGAACATCAGTTAGAAAACAACGGAATGGTGCCAATGGATCCGAATTTTACACCAAACTTATTGTTTAGTGCGAAGCTTTCTGGCGATCAAGAAGTACCAGCGGTAATGACAGATGCATCAGGTATTGGTGGTTTCTTGTTAAACGAAACACGTGATACGATTTGGGTAAACATCAACGTAAATATGTTGAGCGGTCCAATTACAGGCATTCACATTCACGAAGCAGAAATGGGTGCTAATGGTGGGGTTGTAACCAACCTAACCGACATGGTGATGGAAAAACAAATTCAAGGTTACCTTACCAACTTCGATTTAAACAAATTCATCACAGGAGCATACTATGTAAACGTACACACTGATGCCAATCCTGATGGTGAAATCCGTGGACAAATCATGTTCGAAACAGATCCAACTTTAATGGCCAATTTATCTGGCGATCAAGAAGTGCCAGCTGTTTCAACAACTGCTCAAGGTAAAGGTGTTTTCAACTTGATGAATAACAAATCGATGTTGTCTGTTCATGTGGTAGTTGATAGCTTATCTGGCCCAATAATGGGTGCGCATTTACACCTAGGAGCTGCTGGAACTAATGGTTCAGTAGTAGCTGATTTGAGTTCTTTGGTTGATGGAAATACCATTGTTGGTGAAATTGATCCATCAGCATATTTAACCGATTTATTAGCTGGTGATGTTTACTTGAATGTACACACTGCGGCTAATCCAGATGGAGAAATTCGCGGACAACTTTCATGGGCAAATGCTTTAGTAGTTGACTCATGGTTAAATGGTGCACAAGAAGTGCCAATGGCAAATGTACCAGGAATGGGTGTTGGTGCTATGTGGATGAATTCAACTTGGGATACGTTGTATTACGATTATCAAGTAACGGGTCTTTCAGGAGCTATTACAGGTGCGCACATTCACGGTGCTGCAATTGGAAATAATGGAAACGTGTTGGTGAATTTATCAAACAACGTGATGGGTAACCGCATCATGGGTGCCATCACAGGAGCAGACTTAACAGATGCTTTGATTGATGAAGTATTGTGGGGAACAACTTACCTCAATGTGCATACGGCAGCTTATCCAAACGGTGAAATTCGTGGTCAAATTTTACGCTTAGCTCGCGATGGTTACTCATTTGATATGTGTGGCAATCAGGTTGATCCAAGTTTAGGATTAAACAGCTACGGTGGTGGTATTTTGTCGGTAGATCGTTGGGCTAGTAACGCACACTTGATGTTTACCACAACAGAACTTTCTGGTGCTATTACTGCCGCTCATTTACATGATGGTATGATTGGTATGGATGGCGGAGTGTTGTATGATGTTTCGTCATCAGTTACCGCAGGAAGTGGATATAGCTACTTTGATATTGATAGTGCTAATACAGCCAAAATCAAAATGGGTGGAACGTATTTGAATGTGCATACAGCAGATAACCCAAATGGCGAAGTGCGTGGTCAAATCGACAATATGTGGGATTGCCCATCTATTTCAACGGGAATTAACGATGATGTATTTAGTCAAACTGCAATCAACGTTTATCCAAATCCAGTAACAGATCAAGTTTCAATCTCATTTGATGAATTAACGGTTTCAGAAGTTAATTTACAAGTAATAGATGTGCTTGGAACGGTAGTTTACTCACAGAAAATCAGCAGCGTGAAAAACGTTGAAACAATAGATTTAGAAACATTAACAACAGGAGTTTATTTCATTCAATTGAATGCAAACGACTCTAGGTTTACTCAACGAATTATTAAGAAGTAGTAGTGAGGGTGATCCGAGGTTTTGATAACCCGGATATGGCAAGTCATGGAAGTGGCTTGCCTTTTTTTATTTCTGCCAATTGATTTTAACAACGTTTACTCCGTTGTAGGTTTTAGTAACTTCAGGCATTTGATTGAATCCAATTTTCAAGTAAAACTGGAGCGGAGAAGGGTAGGTTTCGCCATTTGTTTTCAGTAGGTTTTTATCGGTGATAACCCAGCCGTTGAGTTCGTCTTCATCAGATTGAATGGTATGAATAAGCGTTTTGCCTAATCCTTTTTTATGAAAGGATGAATCAACCACAATTCCAAACCATCGTTCATCATTCCGATCGAAAACAAAACACCAGCCTGCAAATACATTATCCAGCTCAAGCATATAATGATTGATGGGAGAAATGGAGTTGAGGAAAGCCTTAAATGCCGCCAAATCGGCATATTGAAATGCAATCGGATAAACACTATTCCACAGCTTAAAAAGTTGTGCTTTTTGGTTTTCAGTTAAGCTATTTTGTTGGGTGATTTTCATTGGAGTGAAGGTAGTAGATTTAGTAGCGTTTTATCGAATGTTTATTGCAAATTTACTACTCCAACCCATATGTCTTGAATGGTGTAGTAATGTCCTTTAAAGTCAGTGTATCTCTTTGGCTCTCTTCCTAATATGCTATGGCGTAATCGGTACCACCAGAGGTGAGATTTACCATAAGTTGTTGAAGTGTGAATGGTGTTTCTTACAGTTTTTAAATGAGCACTGATAACAGAATCATTCAGTGTAAACGAGTACACTTTGTTAGTGTCGTTGGTAATTGCTTCTCTGTTAGTTTCTCTTAAGATGTCATTAGATTTCTGATCCGAAGAATTTCTTTTTTCTGGGAATTTATGGTACGAAACTGAATATAAACTCCCCTGGTATAATTGGTTTTGAATGACGTATAGATTTGACAAAGTAATGGTGTCTTCTTTTAATTTATCTAATCCAATTATATCAACGTATCCATTATCAGAATCTACTTGAATTCTTAGTACTGATCTGTCATTCAGATTTTTTAGATTTAAAAATTTGGTTCCAATTTCATTGGTATCGAATTGAATAGACGAAGTGGGGAAGAAGAATAAGGATTGATGCATAGGAGCTCCATCACTGAAGTATAAGACATTGAGATCACTCTTGAAATAATGTGCTAAATCGGTGCGTTCAATTTTCAAAACTTGTCCAAAAGTGATTTTTAAAGAACAGATTAATAGAATTGTGAGTATCAACTTATAATTCATCCGATAATGTGTTTCGTTGTTTTGTAGCAAATTGTACTATAAGCGAGTTCATCCCTAAGATTATAAATTTCTTATCAATTGAATTTACCAGCTTTCCGTCTATGGTTTGTAAGTACCTTTATTTACTCGGAATATATGCCCATTGCCATTTTTTGAGCACAAAAAACTGGAATCGTTAGACAATTCATTTGTCTGTTGCAGAGTTAATAACTAATCATTTATTGAATGCACTTTTTTACTAGGAGCTTTGCTGATAGGGTCATAGTAAATCCATTCGCCTATTTTATGGTAGTAAACATGGTGCTTCTTTTTGAATAATGGCTTTTTGATAGCCCAACACTTTACTTTTTCTTCAACTTTATATTTGAATCCAATTCCTAGAGTATCTCCATAGAAGTTACGTTCTACACTCAAAATAGAATCGGAATTAGGTATGGTGTAACTGGAAACAACCAAACAGTTGAGCGAATCGGAGTGATTTTTGATTTCATATGCATGATGTCCATATTTTGAAGTGCAGTCGATGTAAACCACTTTATTGGTGTCGAGCTTTAAACGTGAAGTATCCTGGGCTGAAATCTGCTTCGTAAAAAAGAACAGGCAAATTAATGGGTAAACACTATTCCACAGCTTGAAAAGTTGTGCTTTTTGGTTTTCAGTTAAGCAATTTTGTTGGGTGATTTTCATTGGAATTATTCTTGCTCATTTATTTTTTGTCGTTCCTCATCTACTTTATCCCATAATTCCTGATTTTCAGGATCATCCCATGCTCTTTTGACTGCTTCGATGTATTCAGGATGTTCACGTTCTCTAAACTCCAACCAAGTAATATTCGGGATTAACATTAATACGAAGGCAATACTCCCATAAAACCCAACTCTTTTAAATATGCTTGTATAATAAGGCGAATTTGTTTTTTGATATTTAATTAATCCAACAATAGAACCGATTAATAAACCGAATAATCCTAATCCTAAATTGAAAGAAGAACCCGGCCACGATTGGATTTTGAAAAGAATTCCAATCACCGCAGTAGACAAAGAGAGACCAATTAATACAGCACCAATGATTCGATTCTGGCTAATTCCCTTAAAGGCATCTTTTTTAGCTAAGTCTCTTAATCCAACTTTGTTGAACAGTGCAAATCCAAATGCAAAGTATAGCATAGAAACTAGGAGCAGTGATAATACAGTTAACCCTTCTCCATAGGGTATGTTAAATAGGTTTAATGTCAGGGCAATAAATGTAATGATGCCTAGTAAGATTTCAACTTTTCTCATTCAGTAAAATGTTTGTGTTGTAGTAGTTACAAGGTTTTTTTGTGGTGCACGAACCAAAAATAGACTTATTCAAAGGATTCTAAAAAGACATAAAAAAACCTGCTCTGAAGACCACAGAGCAGGTTAAAACAAACCTAAAATAGATCAAGGTGCAAACCTTATATTAACTAAGACACTAGTTATGTTTAAAAGGTTGCATCTGTCTAGTTTTTAATTACTTTCTTCACCGTTTGTTCACTTCCAGATTGAATCACCAGTAAGTACACTCCATCAGAAATAGCATGAACATCTACTTTTTGTTGAGTGGGTTCTCCTGGCTTAATAGCCCATTTACCAACAACAATAGATTGACCACTTAAATCAGTTAATTGGTAATTTACAATTGCGCTCTTACTGGAGTTAAACACCACATTTAGCTCATCTTGAGTTGGGTTAGGGAAGATGCTAACATCATTTAACAGCTTTAATTCAATAAAACCAATATTTACAGAGTCTGTATCGCTTCCTCCGCCTGTGTCACCACCTCCGTTTCCGCCACCATTACCTCCGCCAGTTGTGTCAGGAGGTACTCCAGGGCCATCATAGTCTAGGCTATACAAACTAAAACCACCACCGCCATCACCAACAATCATTTCTAGGCTTTCTGTGAAATTGATATTAGCCAAACTAGGTGTTGCCATTCTTCCGTTGCTTCTAATTGTTTTTATCTGATTGAAACTGCCACTCAACAATTGATTTTGATTGTATCGATATACATCAACAGAACCGTTACCAGTTCCAATAAAACAATATGTTGAGTCGGTACTGTCAATGGAAGCAAAGTCAATAGAAATAAAGTTTAACTGTAAGTATGGATCATAAACTTGAATATCTCCAAATGATGAATTGTCAGCGTTTGAGTTGAAAACAGGAGCAGTTGATGATCCAGAATTTAAATGTAAACTTAGGGTGCCGTTTGAATTTCCAATTACTAAATCAAGCAAACCATCTTGATTTACATCAAATAATTTAGGTGATGCCATAGGGCCATCATTGATTTGCATGAAATTGGTTGTTTGCTGAACAAATTGAGGATTACTTCCTGAGTTTGCTGTATTCTCATAGAATGCTATGCTTCCATTTGATTGCCCAACTAACATATCAATATCTCCGTCACCATCAATATCACCAAATGTTGAGAAGAATCCATCTAAACTGTCTTGCGACAAGTTATTGTAATCCATTGTTTGTAACTCAAACTCAGGAGTTATTGAATCACCTGTATTTTTATAGTAAGCTAATTGCCCTAAGAAAGTGCTTACAAAGTTTGCGTCATAAGATTGAAAGTAACCGTAATTACCAACAAAGATATCTGTGAGTCCATCCTGATCTACATCTACAAATGTTGGATATGCTAATGTTCCCAAATCAACAGCCCATTGATTGATCAAATTGTTACGAACGTAGCTAAAGTTGACATTGTTATTTGTTCCATTATTTCTGTAATACCATGAATTGTTTACATCTTCAGACTTGAACTGACTAAATGGAGTAGCGATGAGGTCTTTTACACCATCATTATTCATATCAATATAAAATGGCAGTACAAACTCTCCAAGGTTGATAGAGTTGGTATTGGTTGGATACTGATACTCAACACTTGTCATGTGGTCATAGGTAGGTGTGCCTCCATTGTATATTGCCGTTAGGTTGTGTGATTCAGTGTCTCCCAATAGTAAGTCGCATAAACTGTCACCATTTAGGTCGATGGCCAATAAAGAGCCATTAGCATGTCTATTGTTATTGTTAGCCGAGTTTACACCACTCCCTTTGCAAGTTGCGTTTAGTATTATTGAATCAGATGAACTTGATTCTGCAAAGCTCCCCCAACAATCATTTTCTCGTACAAAGATTAATGTATCACAATTGGGTGCAACATTTTCGTATTTATAGTACGTCATTCCGCCAACTTGATTGGCTACTATATCTAAGTCGCCATCACCATCCATATCCTCAATTGATGGGAAATCGTTTGAAGTGCTGTAAAGGTTTATATTTTGACCAAAAACTTCAGCATAAATCAAGGGCATATATAATTCCCAGCTATGACCATTGGTTGAATTTCCTCGGTTTTTGTATACTTTCATACCAGCTGGTGTGTATGCAAAAATGTCTTCTAAACCATCACAATTAAAATCTCTAAGCAACATCCAGCCCCTAAAATCAGTATATCGAGGGAAGATGTCTTGGTATTCAGGAGCATATGTGTATGAAACAGTCCCAGATATACCATCATTCAAATAGGTTTTGTATGCCATTGCATATGGATCAAAAACAAAAAGATCGAGATGGCCGTCAAAATTCAGATCTATAGTAGAGTATTGAGGAGCATTAAGTCCACCAGACCAAGGGTTTTTAAGTGGAACACCGTAGTGTATTACATCTATAGAGTCTATGTAGATGTAGTCTAACAAACTATCTGTTTGTGCTTGAATGCTGAAATTGCTTAATGCAATTGCAATGAAGGCTATTATTAGACGTTTCATGTGATGAGAAAATGAAAATTTGTACACTAAGATAGACGTAATTCAGACACTAAAGTTTGTTTGCTTTAATCCGTTTGCTAGAAGTGCTACATTTGCCGCTAAATTTTATTTGGATGAATCGTACATTACCAGTTGTATTGTTACTTGTTATAACTGCATTTTCAGGTGCATTTGCTCAAGATAGTTTGAATGTTGCAGAGCCCAAGTCTAAAAAAACACCAATGGAAAGAGAAGATGTTTTGGTGCTCGATTTCACTTACGAAACATTCTTCAACAGGCCTGAGGATGTAGATTATAAGTTCTACAATAACGGTTTTGGTTTGCAGTTTATGTATGACAATCCGATAGGTACAAGTAGAATGAGTGCTGCAATTGGTTTGGGCTTTAGTACTCAGAGTTACTACAGCAATGCTCAGGTTAGACGCGTTCAATCAAATGTAGATCCGTTTTATTCAGATTGGGTAAATGTTGATAGCATTGATTACAGTAATAATAAGATTTCTACTTCATATTTTGAAATTCCTGTAGAGTTAAGATGGAGATCTAATCCTAAACCAAGTGGTTATAGCTGGAAAGTTACAGTTGGATTGAAAGCTGGGTACTTATTTGATACGCACGACAAAATTGTACATAGCAATGGCGACAAGTATAAAACGTACATTTTTCCTGATATGAATAGGTTGCGTGGTGTAGGTTTAATCCGAGTTGGGTACGGAAAAGTAATGCTTGTTAGCTCGTACTCTTTTACTCCTTGGTTCAATGTAGATAATGGGCCAGAAATGAATCAATTCTCAATTGGCTTGTCAATTCAGCCTTTCTAAATCAGAGTGTTAGGCCAAGTAAACCGAGGCTAATTCCAAATCCGGTACAGTATCCTACTAGAACTTGAGCCAAAGTGTGTTGCTTGAGTTTCAATCGGCTGTACCCTAAAAATCCAGCTAAAATAAATGCCAATATTAGTGTGGGGTTTAGGTTGGTGTTGAAACTAGCTGCTATGCAGTATATCGCACCAGTTAATCCACCAATTCCAATCATGTGTACGCTTATTTTCCACCAAATATTGATGATGAATGAAATTACAATGGCTAAAATTGCCGTTGCCATAACCAATAAGAAAAAGCGGTTTAATCCAATATTTCTCAATAAATAATAAGTACTCATGTAGAGTATAGAGGTGATCACAAGAGGAATCCATCTCTCTTCTTTCATCGAGATTTGAATGTCTGATATCTTTCCTTTTGAATAGAGATAAGCGATAATTATTGAAGGAATTACAAAGGTGTTTAAGAATACTAATCCAGAAATAATCAGTTGTGCTTTGGGTTGAATAGACAGTACGAAATACAGATCTACCTGAGTAAACAGAATAATCATTCCGTAAGTGGGCATCAACAGTGGATGAAACAAAACGGATAAGATTTTTGCTGGCAGGTTGCTCATACTACAAGTCTTTTCTAAGTCGAGCTACTGGGATTCCCAATTGCTCACGGTATTTAGCCACAGTTCTTCTGGCAATGTTGTATCCCTTTTCTTTCAGGATTTTAGCCAATTTTTCGTCAGTCAAAGGTTTTTTCTTGTCTTCACGACCAACTTCATCTTCCAATATTTTCTTCACTTCACGAGTACTCACTTCTTCACCAGAATCGGTGCTTAAGCTTTCGCTGAAGAAACTTTTAAGTAAGAATGTTCCGAATGGAGTTTGAACGTATTTACTGTTTACAACACGTGAAATGGTACTGATATCAAGATTAACACGCTCGGCAATATCTTTCAAAATCATTGGTTTGATTTTGGTTTCATCACCCGTTAAAAAATAATCGCGTTGATATTCCATGATAGCCTGCATAGTAAGCGAAAGTGTGTTTTGTCTTTGCTTTATAGCATCAATAAACCATTTGGCAGAGTCTAGCTTTTGCTTCACAAACATCAAAGCATCTTTTTGCGATTTACTCGCTCCTTTTTTATTGTTTGAGTATTCTTTAAACATGTCAGAATACTGCTTACTGATGTTTAGCTCAGGAGCATTTCTGCCATTAAGTAAAAGCTCTAAATCATCATCTTGACTACGAATGGTGAAGTCAGGAACAACGTGTTCAGTTACAGTTGCCGATTCACTCATACTATTACCCGGTTTGGGGTTTAGTTTCAAGATTTCATCAATAGCTTCTTTCAGCTGTTCTTCATCGATATTGAATTTCTTCAATAGCTTATCGTAATGCTTTTTGGTGAATTCGTCAAAAGCATTTTCGAGTATATCAATAGCCAATTGTTGCGCTTCAGATTCAGCATCTTTACGTTCCAATTGGAGAATTAAGCACTCTTGTAAATCTCTAGCACCAACACCTGGTGGGTCTAAATCGTGAATGACTTTCAGTAACTTTTCCAACTCATCTTCAGATGTCATGATGTTTTGGGTGAATGCCAAATCATCAACAATGGCGTAAAGCTCACGTCTTAAATAGCCAGATTCGTCTATGTTTCCAATTAGGTGTGCAGCAACCTCTTTTTCGTGTTCAGATAAGAGACGCAGTTGCAATTGGTTTTCTAAAAGTTCGTGAAACGATTTTCCGCCACTGAGTGGAACAGCTTTTTCATCATCATCGGGTGATGAATTGTTTGAGTAAAGCTTATAGTCTGGAGTTTCATCGTCATCTATGTAGTCTGAAAAATCAAATTCTTGCTCGGCTTCAGTTACTTCATCGTAAGCATCGCTGTATTCATCATCATACTCATTCTCTTGCTCCAGCTCATTGCCTTCTTCTAGGGCCGGATTGCTTTCTAATTCTTCTTTAATACGCTGCTCTATTGCTACAGTGGGAACCTGCAATAGTTTCATCAGCTGTATTTGCTGAGGAGAGAGTTTTTGTAATAATTTTTGTTCGAGCCTTTGACCGAGCATAGTTCAATAGTTGGTAGACCCGAAAGTAAGAAAGAAAATTATAGTGGTACGTTTTTTGTGGTAATAATTTTAAAGGGTGATATGGTTTTTTAATTTTTTATAAATCGAGGTTGGATTTCCAACCTCGATTTTTTTGCTCTTATCTTTTAGAATGCAGCATTTCCCGGAGTTCTTGGGAAAGGAATTACATCTCTAATGTTAGTCATTCCGGTTACAAACAATACAAGTCTTTCAAATCCAGCGCCAAAACCGCTATGTTCTACTGTACCAAATTTCCTTGTATCTAAATACCAGTACATTTCTTCTTCAGGAATGTCGAATTGCTTCATCTTTTCAAGCAGTACATCGTAGCGCTCCTCACGTTGCGATCCACCTACAATTTCACCAATTCCTGGGAATAAGATATCCATCGCACGAACCGTTTTGCCGTCTTCATTTAAACGCATGTAGAATGCCTTGATTTTAGCTGGGTAATCATATAAGATAACTGGACACCCAAAGTGTTTTTCAACCAAGAAACGTTCGTGTTCAGATTGTAAATCTGCACCCCATTCTTCAATGAGGTAGTTGAATTTCTTCTTTTTATTTGGCTTACTGTTTTTAAGAATATCAATTGCCTCAGTGTATGAAACACGTTTGAATTCGTTGTTTACTACAAACTCCAATTTTTCAATCAAGCTCATATCGCTGCGCTCGTTTTGAGGTTTGTTTTTCTCTTCGTCAGCCAAGCGTTTTTGAAGAAATTCCAAATCGTCTTTACAATTGTCTAATGCGTATTGAGTAACGTATTTCAAGAATTCTTCAGCAACATCCATGTTGTCTTGCAAATCTGCAAAGGCCATTTCAGGCTCAATCATCCAGAATTCAGCTAAGTGACGAGAAGTGTTTGAATTTTCAGCTCTAAAAGTTGGTCCGAAAGTGTAAATCTCGCTCAATGCAGTTGCTCCTAATTCGCCTTCAAGTTGACCTGATACCGTTAAGTTAGTTTCACGCTCAAAGAAATCTTGACTGTAATCAATTTCACCTTCTTCTGTTTTCGGAAGGTTTTTCAAATCGAAGTTGGTAACATGAAACATTTCACCAGCACCCTCTGCATCAGAAGCTGTGATAATTGGTGTATTCATGTATACAAAACCTTTGTCGTTGAAAAATTTGTGAACGGCAAACGACAATGCATGACGAACACGCATAATCGCACTAAAAGTATTTGTGCGAGGTCTTAAGTGAGCAATTTCACGTAAAAACTCTAAGCTGTGTCTTTTGGGTTGTAGTGGATATTCATCCGGATCCGCCTCGCCTAAAACAGTAGCAGTTTCTACCTGTAATTCTACTCGTTGTCCGCTTCCTTGTGATTCAATCAACTTGCCCGTTAGTGCAACTGATGCTCCAGTGGTAATTTTTTTCAGTACATCTTCAGAAACAATACCAGCTTCTACCACACCTTGTATATTATGGATAGTTGAGCCATCGTTAACATTAATAAATGTTACGTTTTTGCTCGCGCGTTTTGTTCTTACCCATCCTTTAACAACTACAGAAGAGCCAACTTCTGATTCGTGAAGTAAAACTTTAATCTTGGTTCTTTTCATTGATGCAAAATTTAAAGCTGCAAATGTAGTGAATGCCATCCATCCGATGCATGTATCCACAAATATTACCGCTCATCATTTATTATCATTTGATAACACCGCTCAACCTGTACTTGAGTCAGTTTAGCTCCACATTTGACTAGTTAAAAGTTGTATCAGGAAACTTCGGAAACTTTTAACACGTAAATAGTTTCCGTAAATAATTTTGATTTACTTTTGCACGCAATTATGGATGACAAACTCAAAGAGTTAATTGGTAAAATCTCAGAGACATTCATCAAGTACGGCATTAAAAGCGTTACGATGGATGATCTTGCTAGGAACTTACACGTTTCTAAAAAGACGCTATATCAATACTTTGATGATAAACAAGATTTGGTGAAAACCTGCTTGAAACATCATATTGATGTTGATATGTGTGAGATTAAAGCCAATTCTGAAAATCGAGTGAATGCCATTGATGAGATGTATAGTATGGGAAAAGCGGTTTCGCATAGAGCGAGTCAAATACATCCATCCATTTTTTACGATTTAGAGAAATATTATCCTGAAGCCTGGGATTTATTTAACGATTACCGCAAAGGCCAAATTTACGAAACCATTAAAGACAACATTGAACGTGGTATGGCTGAAGGGCTTTACAGAAGCGATTTAAATGTTGACGTAATTGCTGGGATTTATGTTTTACGCATAGATGATTTAACCAATCAAGAAATATTCCCGAGCGATAAATACCCATTTGGAGATTTATATCTAGAAGTTATGCGCTATCACATTCGTGGAATGGCTAGCGATAAAGGAATTGAATACCTAAAACAACTTGTTGAACAAGAACGCAATAATCAATCATGAAGAAAATAACACTTTTTAGTTTCTTGCTGATGGCTGTGTTTAAGCTGCAAGCTCAAACTGATACGTTAAGTTTCAGCTTAGAGGAGGCGAAAGCCTATGCTGTAGAACATAGCTACTTTACAAGGCAAGCAGTGATGGATGAAGAAATCGCTCAAAAAAGAGTGAAAGAAACCACCGGAATTGGTTTACCACAAATAAGCGGATCAGGAAGTTTTCAAGATTACATTACGGTGCCAACTATGGTTCTTCCTGCAGGAACATTTGGAAATCCAGAGCCGTTGGAGACAACCTTTTCTCAGCGCTATTCAGCTACTGCTGGCATATCCGTAAGTCAGATTTTATTTGATGGTTCTTACATTGTTGGCTTACAAGCTGCTCAAGTCTATCGCGACTTAGCAACTAACCAACGCGTGAAATCTGAGCAAGACATCAAAAATGATGTAACACAGGCTTATGCTGCAGTCTTGGTGGCACAAGAAAATATTGAAACTCTTGAGCGAAACTTAGAGCTACTGAAGGATACATATGAAGATACCAAGGCTATGTATTCAGAGGGTTTTGCTGAAGAGCAAGATGCCGATCAGCTACAGATCTTGTTCAGCTCAACTGAAAACACCTATGAAAATGCTAAAAGGTATTTAGTAATTGCTGAAAACCTACTCAAATTCCAAATGGGTATTGAGGTAGCTTCTGAAGTGAGTTTGTCTGATGACTTGGATATGGTTGTGGAATACGGAAAAGAGAAAACGCTTATCGCTCAGCAATTCAGTTACTCAGAGAATATTGATTTTAAAATTGCCAAGACAAATGAAGACTTGCAGTTTTTGAATTTAAGAAATACCAAGGTTTCTTATTTGCCAAGGTTGAATGCATCGTTTAACTATCAGCAACAACACTTCTCAAATTCATTCTCTGATATCACCAATTATTGGTATCCTGCCACATATTGGGGGTTAAACTTATCAGTACCCATTTTTTCTGGTGGTCAAAGACATTTTCAAGTTCAACAGGCAAAGTTGGAATACGAAAAAGCTAGTCTACAAACAGAGCAAGCAAGTCAGAATTTAATTATTCAATACAACACTGCAAAAGCAGATTATATCTACACATTAAGTAGATATGAAAACACCAAAAACAACTTAGACTTGGTTCAAACCATTGTAGAAAAAGAAACTTTCAAATACCAAGAGGGTATGTCATCAAGTTTAAATGTGGCCAACTCTCAAATTCAGTTTTTAGAAATTCAATCAAACTACATACAAGCCACGCTTGACCTAATTAACGCCAAATCAGAATTAGATAAAATCCTCAACAATTACCAGTAAGATGAAAGCAAAACACAGTTATTTAATCGCGCTATTAACCTTGTTAGTAGCAGCTTGTGGAGGGAAGAAAGAAACCAGCTTTGATAAATTGATTGCTCAACGCGATAGCTTAATGAGTGAACAAACTGAACTAAACAAAAAGCTGGAGGAAGTAGATGATAAAATTGCGAAACTTGATACTACTCGCAAAAAATTAAAAGTAACAGCATTTGAATTGCAACCAACTTCATTCAGCCATTACTTCGATATTTATGGTAATGTGGAGGCTGATGAAAACATCCAGATTTACGCTCAATCTTCAGGTGAGATTTTATCAATCAATGTAAAAGAAGGCCAAGAAGTAAAAGCTGGTCAGGTATTGATGCGTATAGATTCTGAGGTATTGCAACGCAATAAAGAGCAAGTTCAAACGCAGCTTAAATTAGCGAACGATGTTTATGAAAAGCAACAGCGTTTGTGGGATAAAAACATCGGTACCGAAGTTCAGTTTTTAGAGGCCAAAAACAACAAAGAGTCTTTAGAGAAACAACTGGCAGGTATCAATGCACAAATCGATATGTCAATTATTAAAGCTCCTTTTAGTGGTGTAATTGATGATATCTTCCCTAAAAGAGGTGAGATGGCTTCACCTGGAATGCCATTGGTGAGATTGGTAAACCTAAACAGCGTTTACATCAATGCTGATGTTTCTGAACGTTACGTTTCAACTGTTAAATCTGGAACAAAAGTAAAAGTGCGTTTCCCAGAGTTGGATATTGAAATTGATACAACAGTTGTGCTTACAGGCCAGTACATCAATCCAAACAACAGGACATTTACCATTCGTGTGAATGTACCAAACAAAGAGGGATTGTTGAAACCAAATTTATTGGCTCGTTTGAAAATCGAAGACTTCAATGCAGATTCTACAATCGTAATTCCAAACGGACTAGTACAACAAACACCTAGTGGTGAAAACTTTGTATACCTATTGAAACCAAGTTCTGAAGGTCATCAAACAAAACGTGTACTGATTGATGCAGGCATGAGCTATGGAAACAAAACCATGGTGAAATCAGGTATCGAGCCTGGAGATTTGTTATTGAACAAAGGTGCTAGAAGTGTTAAAGATGGTCAAGAAGTTCAACTTGTAAAGGGATAAATCCATTGAGTAATGCAAGAAGATCAACAAAATATACAACCGGATAAAAAGCCAAAATCCATCAAGGAGTTTGCGCTTTCAACCATGTCGGTGAATAACCGAACAACAGTAATTGTAATTACGGTAATTGTATTATTAGCCGGATTATTTTCATACCAATCCATGCCCAAAGAGGCGTTTCCAGATATTGTTACCCCTGAGATTTATATCGGGACAGCTTATCCTGGAAACTCAGCAATGGATATTGAGAAGCTCATTACACGTCCTTTCGAGAAAGAGATCAACACGATTTCTGGTATCGATGAAATGACATCAACTTCTATTCAAGGTTATTCTTCTGTTCAAGTAACATTTGATTTTAGTGTTACTCCAGAGGAGGCACTTAGAAAAGTGAAAGACAAAATTGATGTTGCCATGAGTGATTCTGATTTCCCAGATGATCTTCCAGCAGATCCAAATGTCTTCGAGATGAACTTCTCTGAGTTGATGCCAATTATGAATGTAAACCTTTCAGGTGATTTCAGTTTAGATCAACTTAAGGAGTACGGTGAGTATCTTGAAGATGAAATCGAAGACATCCCTGAAATTACATCGGTAGATATTAGAGGGGTAATGGATAAAGAGGTAAAAGTTGACTTAGACGTTCATAAAATGGAGTCTGTTGAAGTTAGCTTTGATAACGTAGCCAATGCTATTTCTCAAGAAAACTTAACTCTTTCTGGTGGTGATATTAAAAGTGATGGTTACAACCGTTCTGTTCGTGTAATTGGTGAGTACTCTGATTGGAGAGAAATTGAGAACATTGTGGTTAAGCACGAAAGAGGTAACACCGTTTACTTAAGAGATATTGCTATGGTATCTTTTGGTGAGCAAGAAAAAGAGAGTTACGCTCGTCAGTATTTGAACCCAGTGGTTTCATTAGATATCAAAAAGAAAGCCGGTGAAAACTTGCTTTTAGCATCAGATCAGATCAATGAAGTAATCAAAAAAGCACAGGAAGAAGTATTCCCTGAAAACTTAGAGATTTCCATTACAAACGATCAATCTGATAACACCAGAACTCAGGTAGATGAATTGGCAAACAGTATCATTTTAGGTATGGTGCTAGTTGTTGTGGTTCTATTGTTCTTCTTGGGTTTACGTAACTCATTGTTTGTGGGTATGGCAATTCCGTTGTCTATGTTCTTATCGTTATTTATCCTCAACATCATGGGGATTACCATGAATACCATTGTGCTTTTTGCTTTGGTATTGGCTTTGGGTATGTTGGTTGATAATGGTATTGTGGTGGTTGAAAACATCTACCGTTTAATGGATGAAGGTAAAAAGCCTCTGGATGCAGCCCGTCAAGGTGTTGGTGAGGTAGCTTGGCCAATTATTGCTTCAACGGCAACAACTTTGGCAGCATTTATTCCACTGATTTTCTGGCCTGGAATTATGGGTGAGTTTATGGGATACCTTCCAATTACACTCATCATTGTATTGTCTTCTTCATTATTTGTGGCATTGGTTATCAACCCCGTGTTTACAGCTTTATTTATGAAGTTAGAAGAAGAAGATGAGCAAATTCCTCGCAAGCGTTTGATCATTTACTTTGCTGTATTAGCGGTAAGTTTATTTGTAGATGTTGCTGGCGATGAAGTTGGGCCAATAAATGTTTTGGCAGGATTTATCGTGTCTATCGTTCTGATATTATTCCTGAAAGATTTCAGTTTTTTATCAGATTCAACAAACAAGAAAAACATCCTTTTCCCATCGCTTGGGTTAATTGCAATGGCTCTTGTTTACTTTGTTGCAGGGCAAAATGTAAGTGCAAACTTTATTGGTGTAACGGGTTCATTCTTAATTGTGAATGCGTACATCATTTTCCCTTCTTCGCAGTTTTTCCAACGTAAAGGAATTCCAGCTTTAGAAGACATTTACGATCGATTTATCGTAACAGCACTTCGAGGCAAAAATCCATACTTATTCTTAGGTGGAACAGCTGGTTTGTTGGTTTTGGCGTTCGTTTTATTGATCGCTTTCACACCAAAGATCTTGTTCTTCCCGGTTAACCAGCCGCATTACCTAAACATCTTTATCGAGATGCCAATTGGTACCAATATCGAGAAAACCAATGAGGTTACTAAAGATATTGAGCGCACGGTGATTAATTACCTAAAAAAGTATGAAGAAGTTGATCCTGCCACTGGCGATACGGTAAACTTCTTGGTAGAATCTGTAATTGGTCAGGTTGGTGAAGGTACTTCAGATCCAAAACAAGGTCAGCAAATGGGAACCACACCTCACAAGGGTAGAATTACGGTTTCGTTTGTGAAGTTTCAAGAACGTGAAGGTGTAATTACCGCTGATGTACAAACCGAAGTTCGTAATGCTATTAAGAGTTATCCTGGTGTAAAAATCACTGTAGATAAAGATCAAAGTGGTCCTCCAACGGGTGCACCAATTTCAATTGAGCTTAGTGGCGATGATTACTATGCAATGATGGAAGAAGCAGAATACATCAGAAGTATGATTGATGCTTCAAACATCGGTGGTATTGAAGAGCTAAAGTTAGATGTTGAGCAAGGTAAACCAGAGCTTTCTATTATAGTTGATAGAGATAAAGCAAGAAGGCTAGGTCTTTCTACATACAGCATAGGTAATGTATTCCGTACGGCTATTTACGGTAATGAAGTCTCAACTTACAAAGAAGGTGAAGACGATTACCCGATTTACGTGAGAATGGCTGAGGAATACAGAAACAATCCTGATTTCTTGATGAATCAACGTATTACGTTTAGAGATCCATCAACGGGATCTATTGTACAAGTTCCGATTTCAGCTGTTGCAACCGATAAAAAGGTATCTACTTTTAGTGCTGTAAAACGTGCAGATATGGATCGTGTAATTACCATATCATCAAACGTTACTGAAGGTTACAACGCCACAGAAATCAATCAGAAGATTAAGCAAATGTTTGCGAATTACGAGCTTCCAAAAGGCATGAAAGTGAGCTTTACTGGTGAGCAAGAAGAGCAAGCAGAAGAAATGGCATTCTTGTCTACTGCATTAATCATCGCGATGTTCTTAATCATCTTGATTATTGTAATGCAGTTTAACTCAATCAGTACTCCTTTTATCATTGGAGTTTCAGTATTCTTCAGTTTAATTGGGGTATTGTTAGGATTGGTAATCTTCCAAATGGACTTCGTTATTATGATGACCATGATTGGTATCATCTCACTGGCGGGTATCGTAGTGAACAACGCCATTGTATTGATTGATTACACCAATCAGTTGATTGAAGAGCGAAAAGAAGAGCTTGACATGGACGAAGAAGATCGTTTGAGTTTAGATGAAATTAAAGTGGCTATTGAGCAAGCTGGTAAAACGCGTTTACGTCCAGTATTATTAACGGCAATTACAACTGTATTAGGTTTGATTCCGTTGGCAATTGGACTTAATATCGATTTCTTCAGCTTCTTTACAACGTTAGATCCAAACCTGTACATGGGTGGTGATAACGTTGCATTCTGGGGGCCAATGTCATGGACCATCATCTTTGGTTTGACATTCGCCACATTCTTAACATTGGTTATTGTACCGGTGATGTATTACATCTTAAAAAGAATGAAATACGCGATGTTCCCAGTTAAGAGTTAAAATGGGTAATAATTAGTTGACAAGCCCTTGTAGAGTTTTCTGCAAGGGCTTTTTTTGTCTAATTATTAGGCTTTTTTTTAGCATGTTATTTTCAATGTTTTTATGTTGATTTTTTTTTAAATTAGCCACTATTAAAATTATTCTAAAACACACTAACTATGAAAAAGCTAACTATTACTATTTTTTGTATTATATCTTCTTTTTTCTGTCACAACCACCTACAAGCTCAACTTTACATAAATAATGCGGGTTATCAGTCAATTACGAATGGTAATACGGATTATGTGGGTATTAGAACAAGCACACCAGCTGCTCCATTAGAAATAAAGGAGGTAGCAGGTACAACTGGAGGGTCTCAATGTGTTGGATGTACAACTCTGCTACAACTTACAATGCTCTCATACGCTTTAAATCAACTCCAGCCTCTGGTATGATAAACCCTAATAATGCGTTTGATTTTATATTAAATGGAGGTAATTCTTTTACATTATCTGAGTATGATTATTCTACTCAGAATAGTTCAAATCTAGTGTCGTTTAGTTCTAGTATATCAAGGTTCTACAGTAATATTCGAATAAACGATGTGGCTGAACTTGGTGAGACGACTGCACCTGATAATACAACTGGGTATAGCTTATCATTAGGAATGAGAAATGTATCCGGAGGTGGATATTTAGGGAAGGGTGTTTCATTAGTGACAAATAGTTTGGGGAATTTCTATTTACTAATGAATACTACTACCAATGGAATTGGATCGTACTCTCAGGCAGGTGATCACATTAGGCTAGAGGGTGATGAAACAAATAGTCAATTTACAATAGGATTTAGAAATACAAGGTTTAAAATTCCCGCATCAATTACAGGTGCAAGTAGATATCTGGACTTAAGTTTTATGGACGATAATATTTCAGGTACTGATAAGAGGTATTTTGTTATCAGAGCTTTATCGTCATCAACCAACGCACCTAATACACTTGAGTTTTGGGATCCTCAAGGAAATGGGAACGCATACTTTGCTTTACCTGTTAGAATTGGTGGGAATTATGCGGATGTTTCTATGGTTTCCAATTCTCAATACCAGCTTTTTGTTTCTGGTGGTATTAGAACAGAATTGGTAAAAGTAGACAGTTATAGCAATTGGCCCGACTATGTTTTCAAATCTGAATACAATCATCTATCTTTAGATGAACTAGAATCATACATAAATACAAACGGACATTTACCTGGAGTACCTGATGCAGAAACAGTAGAAAAAGATGGTATTGAATTAACTGAAATGAATGCAGTTTTGCTAGAGAAAGTGGAGGAGTTAACGCTTTACGTTCTTGAACTTCAAAAGCAAATTGATGAATTGAAATCTAATAACTAATGCCTATGTTGAAATATAAATATTTGCTTTTATCAGCTGGGGTTTTAGTTTTTTTACTTTCATGTTGTAGAGACGATGATTCGTGTTCTGATCCAACAAACCCAAAATGTAGCAACTACGATCCTTGCTATTACAGTGAAATACCAACGGCTTATTTCACAATAAAAGATGTAATAGTATCAGCTCCTGACTATAATTCATATTCTTCTCAAATTTCTGATACATCTAGAGGTGGGTTGTTGGAGTTTGCTGCAAGCCCTAATTCTAACAATTCAATCAAACATACTTGGTATTTGGGCAGCGAAGTGATTCATGATTCTTCTTTTATCCGTGATTTTTCGGATGTAGATTACAGGCCAGTTACAATTACTGTATCGCATGTCATAGAATATGATGTAGATCCTACCTGTTATCCATATGCTTCTGGAAAAGACTCAACAAGTAGAACCTTTGTTTTAGCTAGATATTTCAATGACCTGCCCATATTTGGAACATACAGAGTAGCAGATAATGAAACTCCAAACGATTCATTTGATGTTACAATAAGAGTGTATGGAGTTACAAATAGTGGTTTGGTTACAGATACAGTACCAATTACTAACGGTGACCAGTACATGGAGGATATAAGCTATCACAGAATTGAAGTTGTAAACCTAGAAAGAGGGAATCGAGTGATAAGAAATTCTACTCAATGTGGTTTCAATTTTGCATATAGTAACATTATAGGTAGACCTATTTCTAAGTGTGTATTCCGATTATCAGGTAGAAATAGAATCTCAATTCTTTATTATGAACAATTTGAAGAAGAATATCACACGCTAATTGGAAAACGCCTACACCTATGAAAATTTTAAAGATTTTAAAAACAACGATATTGACATTGTCATATGTGTCTTCATCATATGCTCAATGTGACGTAACTCAAATAAGTACAAATCCAATTGATGGTCAAGCTGTAAATGATCAATATATCAATTTGATAGTTGAACCATTAGATGGAGTAAATTTAAACTACACCAATAATTCCTATTTAAATACAGGTTTTAATTGGTACCCTGGTAACCAAATTACTATTGATAATTTAATTGATGATGGTTGGACAATACCGTGGGGTTCCAGTATCAACCAAATAAAAATGGTTAACCCATTTACAATTAATATGCCTTCTGAGTATTCATATTTACGAGATGGTGCAAGTAATAAATTAACCGAATATAGATGGGAAGACGGATGGGAACTGATGTATATGAACATTGGGAAGTTCCCCAATGGAGACTCAATAAGTAAACCTTCAGAGGGTACTTTTTATCATGATTACGGGAACTCTACAATAGGAGAAAGCTACACCCCATTAGTAAGCCCACCTGGACTACCTTTTTTTGTGTTATACAACAGGTATACAGGCTTACTGAGGTTTTTTGGAAGTCTTTGGGTAGAAGACTACTATACCTTTGAGAATTACGAGGTAAGGCTTACAATGCTAAATGGAGTATCAAACGATGTAAATGGAATGTTTAGGCACGCAGAATCTATTGATTTAGCACTAGATCAAGAAACGAATGTGTTGTCAATTAGAGTTCCCAAGGTTAAACCTACAAACCTAAACCAGTGGTTTGTAGCCGAATTTCAAATGGGATATGACCCCTGTGTTTGTACAAACAATACTGGTGAGATGGATTTTGAAATATTGGCTATTGATAGTATGTATGTCAATATTTCAGGAAGAAGTATTGCAATTACAGATCAAATTGATCCAAACAATTATATGCAAGATGATTTTTTGAATTTTACAGGAAATCAAGATGCTGGAAGTCGAATATATCCATACATGAATAATTTATATGAAGAGTATGAAACTAACCTAGATATATACAACCAACAAATGAATGATTATAATGCGCAGCAAAATAATTTGGTAAGAAGCACTGTTGGCCAAATGAAAAAATTAGCAGTTGATGGAGTTTTATCAATCATTCCTGGAGGTGCTATAGCTGAATTTGCTATTGAAAGCGCTGCCCAGTTAGGTTTATCAAAAGTTATTAATGATACAAATGATTTGAAAAAGGCTATTGAAAAAGGATCAAAAAACCTTTTAGGAAAAGGCTATGATTTTTTATCAGCCCAAATATTTGGTCAGGATGTAAATAAACCTGTACCACCAATTGTGCCAAGTGCAACATTTGAAGAGTCTAGTTTTAGTGGATCTATTGTTTCAACATCTAGTATAAATACACCTCCAATGTATGTTCCTGGAAGTTTCCCAGGTAATAATCAGTCACCTAATTTAACAGGCCTTGGCCCTCATAATTTTCCTGCATATAATAAACCAGTTGGTTTGTTTGCAGTACTTGAAACGCCTAATTTATTGGCCAACTATGTAGAAATTTCCGCATCTGATAGCGAATATATTTCCGACATTAAAGTTGAAGGTACTGATGGAGAAAATCATGTTTGGTACAAGGGAACAGTTCACAAAAAAAGGAACTTCAAAAAACAGTTTTACTATAAAATTGATGATGCAATAAAATATGTCATAAATGAACATTTAGATTTTGATCCTGATAAAAGTTCATATTATGCACAACTTGAGGTTGAGTATTTTAATAATTTGGATAGCAGTGTGATTGTTAAGTTTGATAGTATTAATTACCATATGGAACAGTATGGTGATTTTATTTCCAATATGGGTATAAGTAATCACTTTCCTGAACAAACAGTTAATGGCAATACAATTGGACAAGTTTTAATCTACAACAGTAATTGGACACCATTGAATAATCTCCATCAAATGACATTTAGTACGCAAATGGATATTGATATAGATTATAAAGACAGATATGTATGTTTCATGGATTCAATAACTAATCCACACTCAACTTGTGGATTGATAAACAATATGTCAATGAGTCAACTTGAAGCAGTATTCGATTTAAATGTAAGTAAGGTCAAACTAAAAATTATGGCTGACATGTACTTTGATCAAATAGGTTCAAATGAAAAACAAGTTAACACCACTCAGGTCTTTACCCATTTGCTATATGATATAAACAGAGAAGAAAATTACGTTCAATTAGTAGATCATTTCAGTGAAAACACCATGTATTATCCAGGTACTACTATACTTGATAACGAGTATATGGATCCTAATAACGATAAGGTATGGTGGCAGAATGGAAATACTTTGTATGTCTATTCAGAAGATATCATTATTAAGGGAGATCTTCATGTTGCACCCGGATATGAACTTGTATTGGTGGCTCAAAATTCTGTAGAAACTAACGGTAATGCTGACATTTACTCTGAGCCGATAACCATAGAAACAAATTCTAATTTTTGGGGAACTGATGATGGGCATCCTGCAACTTCAGATGAGGTTAGTTTATTTTGCTCTAACAGAGACTTATACAAAGCCTATCAACCATCTGAAATAGCAAGAAAAACAGGAGACACAGTTTCGGTAGATTCAAATGAAACCATACCCAACGATGAGAATGATTTATTGTTAAAACCAGAGGTAAGTATATATCCTAATCCTGCTAACGAATATGTAGATGTATTAATTCAAAATTCATCTCACAATACCGTATACGTAAAACTATATACCATTCAAGGTGGAGTATTATTAGATAAAAAAGTTTCTGGAGAGTTAAGCTCTCAGTTTAGAGTTATAATGAATAACATTCCTCCTGGAACATATATTCTTCACTTAGTTACCGATAATGGCAATCAGTTTAGTGAAAAAGTAATTTTATCAAATAGATAGAATACAAATAGAATAACAGTAAAGCCCCTGTTGAAGGGGCTTTTTTTATTTCTAGCTTATTGTTAATGCCGTTTGCACTTCTAATAGCAAT
The DNA here is from genome assembly GCA_913045895.1 of uncultured Flavobacteriales bacterium. Lineage (GTDB taxonomy): Bacteria > Bacteroidota > Bacteroidia > Flavobacteriales_G > Salibacteraceae > UBA6049. The sequence continues at coordinate 23,775 of CAJWSQ010000004.1, forward strand.
CGTTAACTTGTGATTTAAATCGCATTCGAACATGATTCGCACTATATCAGTCTCTTTATTTTTTGTTTTTAGTACCCTTTTTTCATTTACCCAAACGATACGTTTTATTGATCCACCCAATTGGTTTTCTGGATTGAAAACAGATGAATTGTATTTGCTTTTGGTTGGTGATGATTTGGTGAATTTAGAAGATGTAGAAGTGGATTATCCTGGGATTTCCGTTCGAAAATGGGATCCGATGAACGATCATGATAAATATGCTTCGTTGGTTTTGAGAATTGAAAAAACAGTTCAACCCGGTACTTTTGAAATAGTAGTTAAAGGCAAAAAGAAGACAAAGGTTAGTTACGAATTAAAAGCGCGAAATAGTTACCAAGCGCAATCATTATCTCAGCAAGATCTGATCTACAATATCGAGTTAGATCGATTTGTAAATGGAAGTACAGAAAACGACTCGCCCAAAGGATTTTTAGATAAAAAGATCAATACCAAATCTGATTCTAACCGACATGGTGGAGACTTAAAAGGGTTGCAACAGTTTTTAGAATATCCGCAATCACTTGGAGCAACAGCGGTTTCATTAAGCCCGGTTTTAGAGTGTAACCAAAAATCAAATTCATATCAGGGTTTAGCACCAACACATTCCTATAAAATGGATGCTCGCTTTGGCTCTACTTCTGACTTAACTTCAATCATTAATCAATTGCATCAATCAAACATGAAGTTTATTCAAGAGATGCAATTTAATCAGTGGGGTAACCAGCATTATTTGGTTCAGAATAAACCTTCAGAAAGATGGTTTCATCAAGCTAGTGATCACAATTCGGCAAAGCAATCTAGTCCAGAAGTACTGTTAGATCCTCATGTTTCTTATATCGATAAAAATCAGTTCAACGCAGAGAAAATAGCCCTGAATACGGTAGACTTAAATCAAGAAAACGAGCGATTAGAAAATTATTTGATTCAACAAACCATTTGGTGGGTTGAGACTTACCAAATTGATGCTATTAAAGTGCTTCAATATGCTCAAACAGATCAAATTTTCTTGCGCATTTGGCGCGATCGGTTGCTTGAAGAATACCCTTCACTTTTTGTTTATGCGGATATCGGTATAGAATCTGGCTTAAATGCGGTTACTCAGAGTTGGTTTATTGGTGAGTCTGGTCTTAACAAAGAGTTTCATAATCACCTCGAAAGTGTTGTGGATCAACAATTAGAAGAGTCTATTCTACAATTGATGGAAGAAAATGAAGATGCAGTTTATGAAGCATTATCGGCAGACTTTTTACTTCCCAATCCTGAGAATTTGGTTTTAGAATTACCCGAAGCTGATACAGCTCATTATTTTGATTATTGTCATCAAGCGCTTGATAAATATAAAGTGGGAGTTGGATTACTGGCAACGCTTAGAGGTATTCCAGAGTGGAAGTCTGGAACTGAATTTTTAAGATCGAATCATTCGCTTTCAAATGCGAAATACCACAACTGGAATGCTGGTGAAAGAGATAGTTTGCAGCAATTGGCGTTTGATTACACTCAAAAATTATTTCAGTGGAGAGCTAAGAATAATGCTGTTGCTGAAGGTAGATTGCTTCAGTTCGCTCCCCAAGATGGTATTTACACCTTTTTCAGACATACTGCTGATGAAATTGTAATGGTTACTGTAAATACTTCAAGCCAATCTAAAGTGTTGGATTTAGCTCGATTCAATGAAATTGTAGTTCCAAAATCAAAGGCAGTTGATGTAATTTCAAATGAAGAATACTCTGTTTTCGATACTTGGCAACTGAAACCAAATGAAATCAGAATTACGTCTATTCAAGAGTGATTTAAGAATGCTTTTGAGCTAAAAATTTCACGATAGATTCAATGGGTTTCTGAACCACATTCCCAATTTTCAAATCCAATTCACCAGCTGCTTCGTGCAATATTTCATTAAAGTGAAATCCAACTGATCCTACAAAGTGAACGGGAACAGTTGCTGATTCTGGGTATCGTTTCACATGTAACTCAAGGAACGATTTGATCCCTTCTTTAATGATTGGCTTCACAAAAGGATCGTCTTTAAACTCTGAGAAAAACTTTGAAAAACTGGCTAAATAAACGTTAGCTCTTGGTTTACGATACACGTTTTTAATGATGTCTGGATAATTGATTTCAGGGAAAACCTCTAAAAATCGTTTTAAGATGTGCTCAGGTAATTGCTCATATAGATAAGCTCGTAACAATCGTTTTCCAAAATAACTACCTGAACCTTCGTCACCTAAAATATATCCCAATCCAGATGTTTTTTGAATCAACTTTTCACCATCAAAATAACAGGAATTAGAACCAGTGCCTAAAATACAAGAGATACACGGTTCGCCATCGTAAGTAGCATAAACAGCGGCAGTCATGTCGTGATCAACATCGGCCTTTGCATTTGGAAAAGCACCCATCAACCCAGACTCAACAATCTTCTTTAAAAAATCTTGAGAACAGCCAGCACCAAAGAAAAATACCTGAGTAATTTCTTTCGAAATCTCTTTCAATGCTGCGTTTTCAAGAATCTCATCTTGAATGGTTAAACTGTCTTGAAAATACGGGTTAAAACCAATGGTGTGGGTTTGTTTAAGTGTTTTGAAATCGTTCGATAAAACAATCCAATCGGTTTTGGTTGATCCGCTATCTGCTACTAAAATCATACTTAAGAAATGCGATATACTTCAGTTTGTTCAGAGTACGAAAAGTAACTAAAATTTACAATTACCCTTGTTGTATTGCACCTCGATTCTTCTTTTAAGCCTATGAATTGTACTTCTATCCCTCTTTTTAAGATATTTTTGCTTTTCGAATGCACTTTTTAGCTCCTTTGGAGTTAAAGAGAAAAACAAAAAGTTATGTCTGATAAATTCATCAAAGGTTTTTCAAAACTGTCGAAAGAGGGAAAGATTGAGTGGGTAGCTGAGCATTATTTCAACAATGCAGACGAAGGCAAGGCACTTTTGGAAAAGTATTGGCATCCAGATGCTAAAACACAAAAGCTCCACGATGAATTTATTGAGAATACAATCACCAATTTTTATTTGCCTTTTGGTGTAGCGCCAAACTTCAAAATTAACGATGAGGTTTATGCTTTGCCAATGGCTATTGAAGAGAGCTCAGTAGTTGCAGCTGCTGCAAAATCGGCTTCTTTTTGGTATGAGCGTGGAGGTTTTAAAACCGAAGTTGTTTCAACCAAAAAAGTGGGTCACGTTCACTTTGTTTACTACGGTGATTACAATAAGTTATGGGAATTCTTTAACGATATAAAAGCTCGTTTTTACGAAGATACGGCTCATATCACTGCAAACATGCGCAAACGTGGAGGCGGTATTTTAGACTTGATGTTGATTGATAAAAACTTCGAAGAGCCGAATTATTATCAAATCAAAGCTACTTTTGAAACGGTTGACTCTATGGGAGCCAACTTTATCAATACGTGTTTAGAAGAATTTGCGCAGACTTTACAACGTGAGATAGCTGCTTCAAACCTTTTCACTGAAGAGGAAAAGAACATCCAAATCATCATGTGTATTCTGAGTAATTACACACCTGAATGTTTGGTTCGTGCTGAGGTAAGTTGTCCGGTTGAGTTCTTAGCAACTGATGGCGTTTCGGCAGAAGAATTCGTACAGAAATTTGAGAGAGCGGTTCATGTTGCTCGTATTGAGCCCTATCGCGCTACAACACACAACAAAGGAATCATGAATGGTATTGATGCGGTTGTTATCGCTACAGGAAATGATTTCCGTGCCATCGAATCGGCTTGTCACACATACGCGGCACGCAGTGGTCAATATCGCTCTTTAACTGATTGCTCAGTAAAAGATGGAATCTTCCGTTTTTGGATTGAAGTTCCACTTGCATTAGGAACTGTTGGAGGATTAACCAGCTTACATCCAGTTGTGAAATTGGCTCACGAAATGTTGGGCAATCCATCAGCTAAAGAATTGATGGGCATTGTTGCTGTTTCAGGATTGGCTCAAAACTTTGGTGCTTTACGTGCTTTGGTAACTACAGGAATTCAACGTGGACACATGAAAATGCACTTGTTGAATGTGTTGAATCAGTTGGAAGCAACTGACGATGAGAAAAAACAAATGGTAGCCCATTTTAAAGATAAAGTGCCTCATTACAATGAGATTGTAACTGCATTCTGCAATTTACGCGGTGTGGCTAGTGTTGAGGATTTGAAAAAGTAATTGATGGCAGCTAAGCAAGATTTTCACGCCAACGGTAAGCTACTTCTCACAGGAGAATATGCTGTTTTGGATGGTGCTGAAGTCTTGGCAATTCCAACTCAATTAGGTCAATCTTTAAGTGTAGAATTACACGATTCTGAATCTCGGAAAATAGAATGGAAGAGTTTCAATCACGATGGTTCTATTTGGTTCGATGCACTGTTTGATGCCGATTTCAATATTTTATTTACCAATAAAACTCGTGTAGCTGAAAAGCTAAAAGAATTGCTCTTAACAGCCTGCGCGATGAATCCTGATTTCCTCCAAGAAACAGCTTTTTATGAAGTAATCATGCACTTAGAATTTGATCGCGAATGGGGATTGGGTTCAAGTAGTACTTTGGTGAGTTTAGTGAGTCAATGGGCTGGAATTAATAGTTACGACTTACTCCAGAAAACATTTGGAGGAAGCGGATATGATGTGGCTTGTGCTACAGCCAATTCGCCTATTTTGTATCAGCTAGTTGATGGAAAACCAAAAGTTACTTCCATTGATTTTAATCCTGAATTTAAAGATCAACTACATTTCTATTATTTGGGAAACAAACAATACAGCGATCAGGAAGTGAAGCGTTACCGCGATTTAGAGTTTGACAGAAATGGATTGATTCAACAAGTTTCTCGGATTACTCAAGAGGTTTTGAAATGTAGTGATTTTGATGCTTTTCAAACGTTGATGGAAGAGCATGAAACGCTTTTATCACAAATCCTTCAAATGCCAACTGCAAAATCAAAATGGTTTCCAGAATACAAAGGTGCTGTTAAGTCTTTAGGCGCTTGGGGTGGCGATTTTGTGATGTTGATTGGAGAGCCTTTAGAAGGCTCAATTTCTTTTCAACAAATGTTAATTTGTTGAAAGATTTAAACTTATTGATTATTATTACGTAAAATTGGAGTTATTAAGCTCTTTTTCATAGCATTTAAAATAAACTCAACTATGAAATCTAAACAATCAACTTTACTACGAAAATTAGCTAAGCAACTTAAAAGTCGTGAGAATGAAAACCCTGCTGTGGTCAGACAATCGTTGGAATCTGCTAAGATTGTTACATCAAGTGGAGAGTTTACAAATAAGTATCCTAATATAAGGAGGGTAATCTCATTAGCTAAATAGATTTATGTACCACAGTCGAACTAATCTACTAATAGGTTTTCATGGTTGTGATGAATCAGTTGCTCAGCAGTTAATTAACAAACCTAAAAATGTCCGAACAAGTGAAAAGCCCTTCGATTGGTTGGGGCATGGATTTTATGTTTGGGAAAATAACTACAGTAGAGCTCTTCAATGGGCTAAAGACAAGCAAAAGAAGGATAAAATCAAAAAAGCATCTGTAGTAGGTGTTGTATTCACATTAGATTATTGTTTGGATTTACTGGATAGTGAGTTTATCGGGATATTAGCTGAATATTATAGCTTAATGCGAGATGATCTTAAACTAATTGGTAAAGAACTGCCTAAGAATAAAGATGTAAAAGAAGATCAATATAAAGACCTATTGATTAGAGAACTTGATTGTTCTGTCATTGAATACTTGCATCAAAAAATAGAGGAAGCTATTAATGCTAATGAAAATTCAGGGTTAAAAAAATTTGATACAGCAAGAGGAGTTTTCACCGAAGGAGGTCCAGCTTTTCCAGGAGCTGGTATAAAGATGAAAAGCCATATTCAAGTTTGTATAAGAAATATGGATTCAATAAAGGGTTTTTTTCTACCTAGAATCTAATGACAAAGTACATTGGCTGCCCAAGTAGCCATCAATAAGTTGGGTTTTGCTTTAGCCATGAATCCAAGAGATGTGACATATCCGCTGGCTGCATTCAATATCTTATGACTCGGAAAGCTAGGATCCTCATTAAAATCTAAATCCACTTGATGTACAGGTAGCTCACATACATCTTCAATAAATTGGGCCAATTCAACTGAGCGCTCAATCTCATTCCAAAGCCTGCTCCACATATCGTTGATGCGTTTTAACTTTTCTTTTCGATACAAAACGTGGGCACCTTTTTTGGGATATCGCAATACAATGGTAGTTGCATAAACCGAAACATTAGCATAATTCTGACTGTCGCAACCCACGTGAATCGTACACTCAGGATGTTTATCCATAAATTGTATCAAATAGGTTTTGAGGTCTACAGTTTCTCGGTTGTCCATGCGTATGAAATCCATAAGATATTGCTTTTTAGTGCCTTGAAGATAAGAACTTTCATCGGAAAGGGCACTTTACAACTTCGTTAAGACATCGTAAAATCATTGAAAATGCATTAATAAAAGATTGATTTCATCCATTCAATTGAAATCATGCATTTTTGCTCTGAAATTGAATATTGTGGAGCAATTTATACCTGATTTCTCAATCGATCTGAAAGCTGGAGACAGCACTTGGAAAAGTCCCTCAAACATTGCATTAGTCAAATATTGGGGTAAAAAAGGCGATCAACTTCCAGCCAATCCATCGGTAAGTTTTACCCTTTCTGAGGCAACAACTCAAACCAACGTAAAATGGACACCAAAATCTGGTGCAGATGCCAAAAAAACATTTCTTTTTGAAGGGGAAGAAAACCCCAAATTCGGAGAGAAAACATTTCGCTTTTTTGAGAAAATCAAACCGTATGCTCCATGGTTAGATGAATTGGATCTGATCATCGATACCAATAATACTTTTCCGCATTCCAGTGGAATCGCTTCATCAGCAAGCGGTATGAGCGCCATGGCTTTTAATGTGATGAGCATGGAAAAGCAAATGAATCCAAATCTAACAGAAGATTATTTCTACCAAAAAGCATCATTTTTAGCTCGTATAGGTAGTGGAAGCGCTTGCCGATCGGTTTATGGTGGTTTGGTAGAATGGGGCGAAACGCCTTCTATACAATCTGCATCTGACGTGTTTGGAATTCCATATCCAAATCCAGTAGATCCTGTTTTTCAAGATTATCAAGACACCATTTTGTTGGTTGATGTTGGTCAGAAAAAAGTATCCAGCACTGTTGGTCATGGTTTATTGAAAGGCCATCCTTTTGGCGAAAGTCGCTACCAAGTGGCTCATCAAAATTTAGAAAACCTGGCAAGTATTTTTCAATCTGGTGATTTAGACGGATTTATCAAAATTGTAGAATCTGAAGCTTTGATGCTTCATGCGTTGATGATGAGCTCTCAACCATACTTCATTTTGATGAAGCCTAATACTTTGGCAATCATAGAGAAAATTTGGACTTACAGAGAAGAGACCAAAATCCCAGTTTGTTTTACTTTAGATGCCGGAGCAAATGTGCATATGCTTTATCCAGCTGCATTTAAACAAAACGTGCTTGAATTCGTTAATGCTGAGCTGGTTGGCTATTGCCAAAAGAAGAAATATCTTTGTGACTCGGTTGGGTCTGGTCCTCAACAACAATAACAATGATTAGAGACGCGCTTTTTTACTCAAAAATTCTTCTCTTCGGAGAGTACGGGATAATCCAAGATTCAATGGGGTTATCTATACCTTACAAAGCGTATAGAGGTGAGTTGAAGTTTAAGGAACAACCTTGTAACGAGTCAACAACATCTAATACTAGTCTGCGTAAATTCTTTGATTATTTGGTAGAAGCAACCCAAAGTGGTGAGATATCTATCCCTATGAATTTAGCTGATTTTGAAGCTGATATAAACAATGGGATGTATTTTGATTCTACTATTCCTCAGGGGTTTGGAGTTGGAAGCTCAGGCGCTTTAGTTGCAGCTATTTACGATAGATATGCAACCCATAAGATAGATTCTGATAAAGAGCCTTCTAAAGACGATTTGGTTTCTCTTAAAGAGCAATTTGGTCAGTTAGAAAGCTTCTTTCACGGGAAAAGTTCAGGAATTGATCCATTGATTTGTTACCTGAAATTACCCATACTAATAAAAAGTAAAAAAGAAATAGGTACCGTTGGAATTCCTGAATCTGGTGAAGGCCAAGGAGCCATTTTCTTATTGAACTCTGGTCAGCCAGGAGAAACGCAACCTATGATCAACATCTTCATGGAAAAAATGAAGCATGAAGGTTTTAGAAACATGTTTAAGAGTCAGTTTAAAAACTACAACGATGCATGTATCAGCAGTTTCTTAAAAGGAGATGTAAAGCCGTTGTTTTCCAACTTGAAACAACTCTCGGGTCTGATTTTAGAAAATTTCGCACCAATGATTCCTCGCTCTTTTCATAACATTTGGAAAGAAGGTTTGGATTCAAATGCATACTACTTAAAGCTTTGTGGTTCTGGTGGTGGAGGCTTTGTTTTGGGCTTCACTGAGAACTTAGATGAAGCACGTACTCGCTTAAAAGATCACGATTTAGAAGTAATTTATCGATTTTGAGTGCCCTTTGGAATAGGCAATATCAATTTGCCTGGTTCAAACTCATCGGGTTACTATCTTTAGTTAGATGGTACAATATTTTGGTGGTGATGTTGGCGCAATACCTAGCAGCCATCTTCATTCTACATCCTGAAAAGAAACTACTCACCGTACTTGCCGATCCTTATTTACACCTGATGATTTTTTCATCGGCTTGTATCATTGCCTCAGGATTTATCATCAACAGCTTTTATGATCTTGAAAAAGACATTGTCAACCGGCCTAAACAGGTTGTTTTTAGTCGATTGGTTAGCCAGCAAACCTGTTTGAATTTCTATTTTTTCTTCAACACTATCGGCATGATTTTGAGCTTCTATGTCTCCAAACGAATCATGCTTTTCAATTTCCTGTTTTCTATAGGATTGTGGCTGTATTCGCACAAATTGAAGAAAGTATTATTGATCGGAAATATCTCAGCTACCATTCTAACAATTGCTCCTTTCTTGATGATGGTGTTGTATTACGAAGAAGTGAATTATGCCATTTTCTTCTACGTTTGGTATATGGGTTTTGTGGTTCTCGCTCGCGAGATTATCAAAGACAATACAGCTGAATTGGGTGATGTTTTATATGGCTATCACACCATTCCCGTTCAATGGGGATTACCAACCACCAAAAAGATTTTAGTAGCATGTATGGTGCTATCATTTATTCCTCCCATACTTTTGTACTACACATACGAAATTGGATATGTGAAGCTTTACTTTGTGTTGAGTTATCTACTCATTTTGATTTCCATTTTTCTGGTGATCAAGGCACAAAACAAGCATGAATTTGAACGAATCAATACCATTTATAAGTTCATTATTTTATCAGGTATTGTCAGTATAGTTTTGGTATAATGCAATCGGTTTTAGAGCATATTGAATATCCTTCGAATATCAGAAATCTTTCTTCAAAAGAGCTTGAGATTCTCGCTCAAGAGCTACGCACATTCATTATTGATGTAGTTGCTCGTCAGGGTGGACATTTAGGTGCTTCGTTAGGAGTTGTTGAATTGACCATCGCCTTGCATTATGCATTAAATACACCCGAAGATTTATTGATTTGGGATGTTGGTCATCAGGCTTATGTTCACAAGGTTTTAACCGGTAGAAAATCGGTTTTTGAAACCAATCGTAAATACGGTGGTATTTCAGGCTTCCCTAAAAGGTCTGAAAGTGAATACGATGTTTTTGGAACTGGACATTCTTCAACATCTATTTCTGCCATGTTGGGGATGGCCACAGCAGATCGCCTTCAAGGAGTTGATCGGCAACACGTAGCTGTAATTGGTGATGCTTCTATGCAAGCTGGAATGGCGTTTGAAGCTTTGAATCATGCTGGTATTGCAGATACTAATATATTGGTTGTTTTGAATGACAATCGTATGTCTATTGATCCTAGTGTTGGCGCTCTAAACGATTTTTTAGCACATTCTGCAGAACATGTTCATCAAGATCCAGATCGTATTTTTCGTCAAATTGCAGGAGAAGAAAAACACCCAGAAACCAATTTATTCGAAGATTTACATTTCCAATATTTCGGCCCTGTTGATGGTCATGATACCGAAAGACTAATCAAAGCGATTGAATCACTCAAACAAATTTCAGGACCTAAATTGTTGCATTGTGTAACAGTTAAAGGTAAAGGCTATGAGCCTGCTGAAACGGGTGATGCAACTAAATGGCATGCACCTGGTTTTTTTGATCCGTTAACTGGGAAAGTCCTTAAAAATGAATTGGGTGTAGAGGCACCTAAGTTTCAAGATGTTTTTGGAAACACACTCATTGAATTAGCAGAGAAAAACAAAGCTATTGTTGGTGTAACACCTGCCATGCCTACTGGAAGTTCATTGAAAGTTTTTATGGATACTTTTCCAGATAGAGCCTTTGATGTTGGAATTGCAGAACAACATGCAGTTACCTTTTCGGCTGGGTTAGCAGCGAATAACATACTTCCTTTTTGTGCTATTTACAGTACTTTCTTACAGCGTGGATACGATCAATTGATTCATGATGTAGCTATTCAGCATTTAAAGGTGGTTTTCTGCGTTGATCGCGCTGGTTTGGTAGGAGAAGATGGTGCAACTCATCATGGCGTTTATGATCTAGCTTATCTGCGTTGTATCCCAAATTTAATTGTGATGGCTCCGAGAAATGAATGGGAGCTTCGTAATATGATGTACACTGCGCAACAGGATGAGATAACTGATAGTGTGGTTATCCGTTATCCTAGAGGCAGAGGAACAAAGATTGATTGGCAAAATGAAATGGAACCTATTGCAATTCCATCATCAGAGGTTTTGAATCAAGGTGAAAAAATAGCTATCCTCTCTGTTGGCCCTATGGCAGATATTGCTCTTCAAGTTTCTCGTGATTTTGCTGAAAGCGGTCAGCAAATTACAGTTGTTGATATGCGTTTCATTAAACCTTTAGATGAAGAAAGACTTGATGAAGTTTTAAAAAATCACACAACTATTCTAACACTCGAAGATGGATCAGTTGAAGGTGGTTTTGGCTCAGCAGTTTGTCAATATGCAGCATCTAAAAGATACCAAGGAACCATTGAAGTAATTGGTATTCCTGATGTGGTAGTGGAGCACGGAACCATATCTGATTTATACCACTATTGCCAAATGGATGTAGCCGGAATTATGAAAAGGCTCCATCGGCTGGGGCTAGCTTAATATCTTTGTGGTCGTGAATTTTAAAAATCCGAACCGTAAAGTTCTTGTTGTTTGGATTTAACCAGTGTAGAAGCGCATCAATATGACTTGGCTCTATAACTTGAACAAGTTCTAATTCACATTCAAACCCATTCTCAAATCTAGCTTTTCGTTCATCAACAAATTCTTCTTCAAGCATTACCAAATAATTGGGGTAATGATCTTCACGGTAGATGGTTTGTTGATTTTTAAGCCAATCTCCGCCATTTTTTTTAGTGGTGTAGTAGAACGATTTCCAATGACCCAAATAAAACTTAGGTGGGTTTCTAGCTTCATCTAGATGAGATGCCTCAACAACCATGTTTACATAGTCGTCTTGGTTTCTCAACCAATACATAGCTTCAACTTGGCTCTTCTTGGTGTAAGCAGGAGTTACGAAGAATAAAAGTATCGTGTTTAACACCCAGAAGAATGTCCACAAACCTTTGTAGAGTTTTTCTCTTGAAGACCAGAAGGTAGAGTTGTTTTTAAAGGCTTCCCATCCCATTAATCCAGCAATAATTAAGAAAGGAACAAATGGCAATATGAAGCGCTCTTGTTTGTTAGGGAAGTATGAGTGAAGAGCAAAAAACAAGAAAGATGGAAGTACTAATATTAGATACTTTTTCCATCTGTAACCAAAGCCCCACATCATAAATAGACTGACAGGTGGAACCAATAAGCCAGCAATTGTACCCAAATACATGTACCAAGGCCTGTCGAAGTAAGTTTCTTTATGCTCAATATTGTATCGCACATATTCTTGAAACTCGGCAAAAGGCTGTTCCCAAATAAAAATATCTGCAGCTTGGGTAAGTGAGAAAAACACAATTCCAGAAACACCAAATATTACTGCGGCTTTAAATCTTTGTTGAAGGATTAAATACAAGCCAAATCCAATAGCAAATGCACCTGTTTGATAACGGATACCCATAGCGATACCTATCATCATACCAGCCATCAGAAGATACTTATTCAGGTTTTTCTCTTCGTACTTAATGAAGTTCCATGCTACAGCTAAAAGAGGAGGGATGCAAACTACTTCAACCAAGTTTCTGACAGAAAGAATAGGCATCAACCACAAAACTGCTAGAATTAGTCCTACAGTTTTTGCCATTTTTTGATTAGAAAGTCGCTCGGTTATTTTGTAACCTAATGAGATGATTAAAAGTGAGTATACCGCATGGAAAAATCGAATGATATACATCTTTACTTGTGGATCGAATATTCCTAGAATGTTCTGGAAAAACCACAACATGATGTAGTGTATGCCAACATAGAAAAAACTGTGACCTTCAGGATGTGGATCTGTTTGATTCCAAGGAAGCCATCTGTTATAATCGTAATGATCTACCCAACTTTGTGAAGCCTCAATTACTAAAAAGTGATCATCAAACATTCCAAACCCTTTAGAAAAGATTACTGAAATCAGTCTAAAGAAAATGCCAACCGTTAAGATTGTTTGTAATGGGTAGTTGTTCCAGTAATGTTTGATTTTTTCCATGGTGCAAAATAAAAAAGCCGGAACTTAGTCCGGCTTAATTTAATATGAAATTGTTTTCAATTTACTTTTTGTAGTCCCACTCTTCCAAGAACTTGGTAGTAAAGTCTCCTGCTTGGAAACGTTCATTAGCCATTAGTTTTTGATGGAAAGGAACTGTAGTATTGATTCCTTCGATGATATACTCATCCAAAGCACGTTGCATCTTTTTGATAGCTTCCTCACGTGTTTGAGCAACTGTAATCAACTTAGCAATCATTGAATCATAGTGTGGAGGAATTGAATATCCAGCGTAAACGTGGGTATCGATTCTAATTCCGTGACCTCCTGGTTCGTGATACGATTCAATTTTACCTGGGCTTGGACGCCAATCGTTGAAAGGGTCTTCAGCATTAATACGACACTGAATAGCGTGCATTTGAGGTAAATAGTTGTCACCAGATATTTTTTCTCCAGCAGCAAGTTTAATTTGCTCTTTGATCAAATCGAAGTTGGTAACTTCTTCAGTAATCGTGTGCTCTACTTGGATACGAGTATTCATTTCCATAAAGTAGAAGTTACGATCTTTATCAACCAAGAATTCTATGGTACCAACACCTTCGTAATTAATAGCTTTTACTGCTTTTATAGCAGCTTCACCCATCTTCTTGCGAAGAGCATCAGTCATGAATGGAGAAGGAGTTTCTTCTACCAATTTTTGGTGACGTCTTTGAATAGAACAATCGCGCTCACTCAAGTGACAAGCACCACCAAATTGGTCACCAGCAACTTGAATTTCGATATGGCGAGGTTCTTCAACAAACTTCTCCATGTACATTCCATCGTTACCAAATGCAGCACCAGCTTCTTTTTTGGCTTT
>CAJWSQ010000005.1 GCA_913045895.1 uncultured Flavobacteriales bacterium
TCAATTCTCTTGATCGTGTCAGAGTATGTCAGTTTCGTACTTAAAATCTCACTATTGTTAAAAGAGAAATTCTCATTGATAAAAGCTTGAGCCCTGCTTTGGAATACTGTTTCTTGTATAACGCCAAAGAATAACCATCCACTTGGAATTAAAACCACGAATACAATCCCTAAAATATAGCGGTTGTATTTTTTCTCTCGAACGGCATCTATGAAGGCTTTCTTCGGGAAATCAAGGTATTTTACAACTACCCATGTGCTGAGGCAGATGAAGATACTGTTTAGTAGAAACAGGTAAAGTGCTCCAAAAAAGAAATCCCATTTGAAGTTTGCTAAACCGAATCCAGCGGTACACAATGGTGGCATCAATGCTGTTGCAATTGCTACCCCAGGAATTACGTTGCTTTTCTCTTTTCTTGAACCTGCGATAATACCAGCCAATCCCCCCAAAATAGCAATCATTGCGTCTAAAAGTGTAGGTCTGGTTCTAGCCATCAACTCACTTTGAGGTTCATCAATTGGGCTGATAACAAAGTACAGTGTAGACACGATAATACTAATTCCAACCGCTATGCCTAAGTTTCGGGCTGAGTTCATTAGCATTTTAAAATCATGTGTTCCAATAGCTAATCCCATTCCTAAAATAGGACCCATTAATGGTGAAATAAGCATGGCTCCAATAATTGCGGCTGCAGAGTTGGTGTTCAACCCGATGGACGCAATAAAAATGGAACAAGCTAAAATCCAGGCTTTGTGGCCTTTAAAGTCGATGTCTCTTTGAATTCCTTCAACAGTCTGCTGAACTTCAGCGCCTTCCTTAATGTTGAAGACATTGCTTAAATAGGATTTTAGGTTGTAAAAAAGCTCTAGAGAATTCTGCTTGATTTGTTCTTTTTGAGCTTTCTCCTCTTGTTCTTGGTTTTGGGTCAAGTCAATTTCAACCGGTTTTTCGGATGAATTGTTCTGATCTTCATTTACTTGCATAGGACTTGATTGATCTAATATATCGGGAGAAAATGTACAAAAAAAGCCGTCACTTTGTTCAAATGACGGCTTTTACAGAAAAAATATTTTTGGTTATTCACCCTGACCTAAAGAGTATCCACGTACTCCGTCAAAAGTGTATAGTTGTTCTGTTTTAATAAACTCTAAACCAGCTTTGTTGATGTTGGACATCAATTTTAGGATTTCATCTAATGTGGCAGGCTTCGACTCATCTTTTCTTAAGTATCTACATCTCCAGTGATCAGAACGGAAAGTTTCTGGTAAACAATCTGGATATACTTTAACACCACGGTTCGTGATGATCTTCAATTCAAAGAAATCGCCTTCACAAGCTTTTAACATGTCACCTAAAACTTGAGGGTCACGATCTTCTCCAATCCAATCCAAGAACACATCAATACCAACTAGTTCTTTTTCGATATTTCTTGGAGCATATCTGCGACTTACATTAATTGGTTTAGCCTCTTTGTTGTAAGTAACAACATCGAATTGCTCAGGTTTTTGGCCTAATCGAGCAATAACTGCTTCAGCAAATTCTTGTGTTCCTGCTCGTTGTGTGCTCATGCCTTGTTTATAGATGTCTCCCGTGTGTACTCCATCTTCTAAGGTACGTAACCAAGCATTTTCAATGGTTTCGGCAATATCAGCCATTCCCATGTGGACTAACATCATGATTGCCCCATTTAATAGTCCTGATGGATTAGCTATATTTTTCCCTGCGATATCAGGAGCTGAACCGTGAATAGCTTCAAACATCGAAACTTTATCTCCAACGTTTGATGAACCACCCATTCCAACAGAACCAGCAACTTCAGCAACAATGTCTGAAATGATATCACCGTATAAATTCAAAGTAACAACCACATCAAACATCTCTGGGTTGTTTGCCAATTTAGCCGAACCTATATCGATAATCATGTGATTTGCCTCGATATCTGGGTATTCAACGGCAATCTCACGGAAGATTTTAGAGAATAAACCATCAGCCTGTTTCATGATGTTATCCTTCGTCATACAAGTAACCTTTTTGCGGTTATTTGCTTTTGCGTATTCAAACGCGTAACGAACAATGCTTTCAATTCCCGGACGAGAAACCAATTTTAAAGTTTGAACAACTTCAATGGTTTGTTGATGTTCAATTCCAGCGTATAAATCTTCTTCGTTTTCACGAATAATAGTCAAATTCAAATCTGGAAAGTGAGAACGCACATATGGATGGTAAGCTTTCACCGGACGAACATTGGCGTATAAACCTAATGATTTACGAACCGTAACATTCATACTTTTAAAACCACCACCTTGAGGTGTTGTAATTGGTGACTTTAAGAAAACTTTGTTTTTACGGATGGTATCCCATGATGAGTCTTCGATACCAGTTGATCCGCCATTGAGGTATACTTGTTCTCCGATTGTGATGACATCATATTCTAGTGGTGCGCCTGCAGCTTCTAGAATATTTAAGGTTGCTTTCATAATTTCGGGACCAATACCGTCTCCGTATGCAACTGTAATCCGTTTTTTGCCTGACATATATCTTATTTGGATGTTGTTTTATTCTATGGCTCAGACAAATATATAAGGGTGAGTTTTACTGGGGTACAAAAAATTGATGTTTATTCGGGTGGTGTCTTAAAAAGATAAAAAAATGACAGAAGGTATGTTTAGAACAGGGTTTGAGGTTGGTAAAAATGATTTTTCAATTGATTACCCCCGTAAAATTTCATTAATCGGTAGTTGTTTTTCTGAAAACATGGTGTCTCGTTTCCAAAACGCTGGTTTTTCTGTTCAGGCAAATCCAATGGGAATTCAATACAATCCAATTTCACTTTTTATAACACTTGACCTGGTTAAAAAGAATGCTGCTTTACCAGATTCTTCCTTTGAGTGGATGGATGATCACTGGGTTAACTGGTTGGCTCATCATGATCCTATTTACAAAACCAGTGAAGGTTTAAAAGATGAGTTAGAAGCCAATATTCGTCAATGGAATCAATCCGTTCAAGATGGTGTTTTGGTTGTGACTTTCGGTACTGCTTGGGTTTATGAATTAAATGAAACTAACGAAATTGTTGCGAATTGTCATAAAGCGCCATCAAATCGATTTACCAAGCGATTACTTTCAGTTGATGAAATTGTAGAGCAAGGAAAGGCTGTTTTATCAGATTATCCTATTAAACACATTGTATTTACAATCAGTCCGGTTAGGCATTTACGCGATGGATTTATCGAAAATCAACAAAGCAAAGCTACCTTGGTTTTGGCTGTTAAGCAGCTGGTTAAAGAGCTTTCAAGCGCGACTTATTTTCCAGCTTATGAACTGGTAATGGATGATTTGAGAGGGTATCAATTCTTCAAAAGCGATTTGATTCACCCTAACGATTTGGCTATTGACTACATCTGGCAAAAATTCAAGAAATCATATTTTTCTGAATCGACTATCAAGATTGTTTCTAGATGTGAAAAAGTGATGCAGGCTGTTCAGCATCGTCCCTTTGATTCAGAGGGGAAAGCTTATCGCAAGCATTTAGAAAAAACAAAACAAAAGTTATTGCAGTTGCAAGATGAAGGTGTTCATGTAGAAAATGCCTTGGATGAAATTACTTTGAGATTGTATCCATCCAATCGCTGATGGTTTTAGACAATAACTCAGGATCAGACGGAAGAGAAAAGCCAGTGTATTTTTTGCTATGTTCTAGTGCTTCGTCTAAATCAAATCGATCTTGATCAACGGCAAAAAAATGTTTTTGCTCAGCGTGCCAATTGGCTAAATACTCTTGCTCAGTTTGTCCAGGTGTAGGAACTAAAATTGCTTTTCGGTTTATTTGAGCCAAATCCATCAATGTGGAATAACCACTTCTCGAAATCACCATTTCAGATTGGTGAATCAATTGATTAAGTTCATCAGCGGGTAGGTGATTGAAAATAGTCACATTTTCATCTACGTATTGATGTGTGGAGATGGCTTTGCCCAAAACCATTGCGGCTTTTACGTTGGCTAACTCCAGCTCAGTTTGCATGATGTGTTGAAATAGTGTGCGTTGAGGTTCTGGGCCAGAAATAATAGCTAAAACATCAAATTTTTTGTCTTGACTTGCAAGTGGCTTCAATCTACTTAGAGGTCCAATAAAATTAGCGTTTTTAGGTGCTTTGTATTTATGTGCTAAGTCGCCACTTATGTTTGGCTCATCCTCATAATCAGGAATCCAAACCTCACTAAATTTACTCATGAATCTGCCATTAAGCTTTTGAATGAACGATTCTCCGAGTGGTGATTTTACCATCACTTGATGAGTCATAAACACCGTTGGGATTTTGTCAGAATATAGCCCAAAACGGTTATCGCTAATGATTCCGTCAAGCTCTTCTGTCTCCACTAGCTCTTGAATAAAACGATTTTCATCTTTTATTCCGCTTAAGATTTTAGGCATGATCTTAAGCATGTGAATTGCCATGTTTCCACCACTTGGATACGTGATGTTATATCCCGGTAATTCAACCGACTTTAATTGAGGGAATTCGGCTTTCAACAACCCGAGTGGATATTCTTCAGCGCCAATGATTACTTCGGCTCCTTGAGCTAATAATTCTCGAATAATAGGAACACATCTTGATGCGTGTCCTAAACCCCAGTTCAAAGGCGATACCAATATTTTAGGTTGCTTTTTCAACGCGCCAAAGATGTGAAATCATTATGTTCTATAAACTGGATTTATTCTGCTATTATTTCTAATGCAAAACCATTGCCTGTCATTTATGAAAGGATTGTTTCTTTGCAAGTAAATTTTTTCGATTAAGATGTCTGGGAAGAAGAAGTTGTTTCGCTTTAAAGAGATGGAGACTTTTAGTAATGTACTAGAGCCTGTTTTGAGCGATATTATGGATGAAGAGGATACAGGAGTCTTTAAAGATCATCCAATGAAAGGCAAGTGGAAATCTGAGTTTTTCAAAAACGAAAACCCACTTGTGTTGGAACTTGGCTGTGGTAAAGGCGAGTATTCTGTTGGAATGGGAAGAAAATTTCCAAACAAAAATTTCTTAGGCATCGATATCAAAGGTGCTCGTATTTGGCGTGGAGCTAAAACAGCAATTGAAGAAGGTTTAAACAACATCGGCTTTCTTAGAAGTAGAATAGACTTCATCACTTCTTTTTTTGTTGAAGGTGAAGTAGATGAAATCTGGATAACATTCCCAGATCCTCAGAAAGAGGGCAGAAGAGAACGCAAGCGTTTAACTTCCCCCATGTTTATTGATCGTTACCGTCAAATCTTGAAAAAAGGTGGAATAGTTCACTTAAAAACAGATAGTGACGATTTGTATGAATACACCATGGAACAAGTGGAAGAACGCGGTTATGGTTTGATTCAGGAAACCAATGATTTATATGGAACATTGGTAGATCAATTGGATGCGGATACGCAAGAAATCATGAACATCAAAACCCATTATGAAGGCATTTTTTCTGCCAAAGGGTTTAAGATAAAATACATCAAGTTTACCATTCATTAATGGCCAAAGAGCAGCAAAACGATTTTTTTAAGCAGGTGTGGCAAGTAGTTGAGCTTGTTCCTTCGGGGCGAGTTACGAGCTACGGAGCCATTGCTAAATATCTGGGTGCTGCTAAATCTGCTCGAATGGTTGGATGGGCCATGAATGCATCACATGCTTCTGAAGTTCAAATTCCAGCTCATCGCGTGTTGAATAGAAATGGTGTTTTAACCGGAAAGAATTTTTTTGAAAACCCTTTTCGTATGCAAGAATTGTTAGAAGAAGAGGGAGTTGAAATAAACGAAGATCAAGTAGTTAAGTGGAAGGAACTCTTTTGGGATCCCGCTACAGAACTTACTTTAGAATAAATCTAAATAACTGATTCCAATCTCGTTATGATTGGTTAATTTTGCAACTCAAAGCAAGTCATGGATATAACTCAAGATAAAGTCATTAACGCGCTCTCTTATGTTGTAGAGCCAGACATTAAGAAGAATGTTGTTGAGGCGAATTTAGTTTCGAACTTGATGATTGATGGAAAGAAAGTTTCTTTCAACTTAAAAGTGAATAATCCAGCCATGCACAATCGCAAGCGTATTATCGAAGCTTGTGAGCACTATTTAAAAATGTATGTAGCTGAAGATATTCAGGTTAATATTCATGTTGAAGCATTGCCTTCAAACCCAAATGAAAGAGATCAAGGTCAACGCAAATACATGTCTGAAGTAAAACATGTAATTGCTGTTGCATCTGGTAAAGGTGGTGTTGGGAAGTCTACCATCACATCTAACTTGGCAGCCGGTTTAGTTAAAATGGGCTTCAAGGTAGGTTTAATCGATGCCGATATCCACGGACCATCTATTCCGTTGATGTTTGATGTAGTTCATGAAAAACCAGGTATGACCGAAATTGATGGTCAACAATACATGACTCCAGTTAAGAGTCCATGGGGAGTTGATATCATGTCTATCGGATTTTTCGCTGAACCAGATCAAGCTGTTGTATGGCGTGGCGCCATGGCTTCAAAAGCATTAGAACAAATGTTTACTGATGTTTTTTGGGGTGATAAAGACTTCATTCTGATAGATTTACCTCCAGGTACAGGCGATGTGCATCTTACCTTGGTGAAGCAAGCTCCTTTATCAGGAGTTGTTATTGTAAGTACTCCACAAGAGGTTGCATTAGCAGATGCTCGCAAAGGAATCGCTATGTTCCGACTAGATAATATCAACATTCCTGTGGTGGGTGTTGTAGAAAATATGGCTTGGTTCGAACCAGAAGACCAGCCAGGTAAAAAGTATTACATCTTTGGTCAAGACGGTGCAAAGCACCTTGCAGAAACCATGGATGTTAAATTACTAGGTCAAATTCCTTTAGTTCAAAGTGTGCGTGAGGCTGGTGATGCGGGTAGACCTGCAGTGTTGCAAGGTCATACTCCTCAAGCCAAAGCGTTATTACAAATGACAGCAAACTTAGCAGAAACGCTAGGTGAAAATGTAACTGTTTAATTATGACACAAGAAAACAAACAAGATATCCGCGAAAGAGCTTTAACTGCTCTAGAACAAATCAGACCGTTTTTAGTAGAAGATGGTGGCGACATTGATTTGGTTGAAATTACCGATGATCTTATTGTTCGTGTTGAACTTAAAGGAACTTGTACTAATTGTACCATGAATACCATGACATTTAAGGCCGGTGTGAAAGATGCCATTATGAAAGCAGTACCAGAAATAAATGGAGTGGAAGCCGTAAACTTTGCGGTTCAAGAATAAAGTAGGAGGCTTTGTGCCTCTTATTACTTTAAGTGCTGACAACCGTCATTTTTGGCTGGTGTTAGCTATTCTATTTTTGTTATCCTAGAAAATCTATTATGCAAGATACAACTGAAGCATTAGATGAGGTGGTTGTGCTATTTGCGGGTGACTCCGGAGATGGTATGCAGCTTACCGGTAATCAGTTTACAAATACTACTGCTTTGTTTGGTAATGACGTTAGTACTTTCCCAAACTTTCCAGCTGAAATTCGCGCTCCACAGGGTACTGTTGGTGGTGTATCAGGGTTTCAAGTGAAATTTGGAAGTCATCGTTTATTCACGCCAGGTGATGAGGCAGATGTATTAGTAGCAATGAATGCAGCGGCTTTAAAAGCCAACTTTGATAAACTAAAAAAAGGTGGAGTTTTAATCGCTAACACCGATGGATTTGATTCTAAGAATTTAAAATTAGCCAATTGCGCTGATGTAAATCCGTTGCAAGCTGAGCGAATGAATGAATACAATGTTCAGGCATTTAACTTCACGCAACTAACACTCGATACGCTTGCCGATACCGTTATCCCTAGAAAGGAAGCAGCAAGAAGCAAGAATATGTTTGTGTTGGGACTTTTGTATTGGATGTTCAATCGTTCGATGGAGCCAACTGAGCGCTTCATTGAAACGAAGTTTCGCAAGAGTCCTGAACTAATAGAATCGAATTTAAAAGTATTGCGTGCCGGATATCATTTTGGTGAAACCAATGAAGCTTTTGCACATCGCATAGATGTTAAGCCAGCTGAATTAGAACCAGGTGTTTACAGAAACATCATGGGGAATCAAGCGACAGCTTTAGGATTAATTGCAGCGGCTAAAAAATCTGGATTGGAATTGTTTTACGGTTCGTATCCAATTACTCCAGCATCAGATATTTTACATGAATTGGCTAAACACCGCAACTTTGGTGTGAAGACTTTTCAAGCTGAAGATGAGATTGCAGCTGTTGCTTCTTCTATTGGAGCATCGTTTGCAGGTTCATTGGGTGTTACGGCTTCATCTGGTCCTGGTATTGCTTTAAAGCAAGAAGCGATTGGTTTAGCAGTAATGCTTGAAATTCCTTTGGTGGTTGTGAATGTGCAACGTGGTGGGCCTTCAACTGGATTACCAACCAAAACAGAGCAAGCTGATCTAATGCAGGCGCTTTACGGTAGAAATGGAGAGGCTCAAATGCCTGTGGTAGCAGCTAATAGTCCTCAAGAAGCGTTTGATGCGGTTTATGAAGCCACAAGAATTGCATTGGAGTTTATGACTCCAGTAATGTTCTTGAGTGATGGATATATCGCTAACGGTGCTGAGCCATGGAAATTCCCGAAAGCGGCTGATTTACCTGAATTGAAAACGCAAAAGATTTCTGAAGTTCCTTCTGAAGGATTCTTGCCATACAAACGAAATGCAGATTTAGTTCGTTCATGGGCAGTTCCTGGTACAAAAGGATTGGAGCATCGTTTGGGTGGTTTGGAAAAAGATGAGTTGACAGGTAATGTTTCTTACGATCCAGATAACCATGAAAAAATGGTGAAGATCAGAGCTGAGAAAGTTGCCAATATCGCGAATCACATTCCTGAACAAACCATTGACCAAGGTCCTGAAAGTGGTGAAGTTTTAATTCTTGGTTGGGGATCTACTTACGGTGCTATTAAAACGGCAGTAGCGCAATTGAATCAAGAAGGATTTGAGGTTGCTCACGCACATTTGAGGTATCTGAATCCGTTCCCTAAAAACTTGGGTGATTTACTTGAAAAGTATAATCAAGTAATTATTCCTGAGATGAACGATGGACAGTTAATCAATATCATTCAGGCTAAATACTCTAAGGTTTGTGTTCCTTTAGATAAGATCAAAGGAATTCCTTTTACGGCCAATGAAATCAAAGAAAAAGTAAAATCCATATACCCAGAATCATGAGCGAAACAATCAAAGTACCGAAACTCAAAGCCAAAGATTTTGAATCTGATCAGGAAGTGAGATGGTGTCCAGGTTGTGGAGATCACGCTATTCTGAAACAAGTTCAAGCAGCAGTTGCTGAAATAGGCGTAGCGCCAGAAAATGTAGTATTCATTTCAGGGATTGGATGTTCATCTCGATTCCCGTATTACATGAATACCTATGGAATGCACAGTATTCACGGTAGAGCAACAGCAATTGCTAGTGGATTAAAAGCTGCACGCAAAGATTTAAGTGTTTGGATTGTCACTGGTGATGGTGATAGCTTATCTATTGGTGGGAATCATTTAATTCACCTGTTGCGAAGAAACTTCAATGTAAATGTCCTGTTATTCAACAACGAGATTTACGGATTAACAAAAGGTCAGTATTCACCAACAAGTCCGTTGGGTTTGAATACAAAATCAAGCCCGATGGGAGTGATAGATCATCCGTTTAATCCAACAGCATTGGCTCTTGGAGCAGACGCAACATTTGTTTCTCGTGTAATTGATCGCGATCCTCGTCACTTGAAAAAAACCTTGATTGAAGCTAATGAGCATCAAGGAACTTCATTTGTTGAGATTTATCAAAACTGCCCAGTATTTAATGATGGTGTATTCAGCAATTACACAGAACGTGGATTGAAAGAAGAGCACACATTATACATGGAAGCTGGAAAGCCGTTGGTTTACGCCAAAGAGACCAAAGGAATTCGTTTGAATGGATTAAAGCCTGAGATTGTTGATTTAACTACAGGTGAATTTTCTGCAGACGATTGCTTGGTTCACGATCCAACTGATCGTACGCTGGCTGGTATTTTATCTCGATTCTTCGATAAACTGGAAGATGGCGGATTACCAAGACCTTTTGGTGTTTTCTATCAAGAAGACAGATTCAGATATGAAGAGGCTTTGCAACTCCAAATAGACGAAGCTATGGCTTCAAAAGGCGAAGGTGATTTAGATGCTTTGTTAGCAGGAAACAACAATTGGGTTATCCAATAATATCACATAAAAAAAGCTCAGATCTTAGGATCTGAGCTCTTCTGGTATAATACAAACTGGAATTGGATCCATTTTGTGTTTATTCGCTTTGTGTCTACTGAGATATATCTCCCAAACTTCTTTTTGTCGATCGTTGTCAAAAATAGAGTCAACAGGTTCGTTGCCGTATTTTTCTTGAGTCAACATGGCCCATTCTAGCTCGTCATAGGTTGCTCCAATTTGATCTTCATCAGTTCGGCCATCATCCCATAAACCATCAGTAGGTCTTGCTGTAAGGATGTCGTTGTTTACTCCAATTTCTTTACCTAAAGCATAAACTTCACTTTTCATTAAGTCAGCAATAGGAGATAGGTCAACACCACCATCACCGTATTTGGTGTAAAATCCAACGCCAAAATCTTCTACTTTATTACCAGTTCCACAAACTAGATAACCGTGTAAACCAGCAACTGAATAAAGTGAAATCATTCGCATGCGACTCCTAGTATTTGATAACGTCAAGAATTTTTGATCGATATCAGCATTTAAGTCTGCAACATTTTCAAGTGCACGAACAAAGTCATCGTAAGTTTCAGTTAAATCCAATTCAATGCTTTTAACGTTGTTGTATCGCTGCTTTAATGTGTCAATGTGATTTCTACTTCTGCTTACTTGATCTTTTGCCTGATGAATGGGCATTTCCATTACAATAACATTCAATCCGGTTTTAGCACAAAGTGTACTTACAACTGCTGAGTCAATTCCCCCAGATACGCCAATAACGTATCCATTAACTCGAGCAGATTTTGCATAATCTGTTAGCCATTCAACAATGAAATCGGCTACTTCTTTTGTTTTGATCGTATCTGCCATCGATCTGTGTTTTATTAAAACATTACACCCAGGTGCAATGCAAGGTAATGTAATCTATTTCTACGTTCTTTATCTTCAACAGGAAACCCATTGTCGATAACGGTTTGGTTATTGTCAGTTAAGTACGCTTTTCCGCCAACAATGTTGGTTAATCCGTTGTGATAAATCAATCCAGCAACCAATCTTGTTTTTCCGCTGAGGTTGTACTCCAATCCGCCACCAATAATTAAATCAGAGCGAAACGCTTGAACAGCATCAGAAACATCTTCACCATCATTCGATTCAAAATCGTTACTTAAATCAGCATTTGCTTTAATATTCCAGCCTACTTCAGCGCCAAATAGCCCCCAGTAATACATATAACCAATTTCGCTGGTGCGAAGTTTAATTGCCAATGGAATATCTATATACCTCAAATTATAGTTGGCCTCGGTTTCAGTTGCTACATAAGTTCCTAATTCGGTCTGGTGGGCATCAGCGTAGCTCATTTCTCCACCTAAATGAGAGATTAAAAAACCAGTGCTAAAACTGTAGTTTTCATCTCCAAACAATCTGAAATCTGCATTCAGTCCATATTGAATACCAGCTTTTACTCCTTCACGGTTATAGCCTTGGTTGTCAGGAGATATCCAGCCTATATTTGGACTAAGTTGCAGGCCGAGTCTAACTTTTCTTCCGTCCTGTGCGTAAGTTTGTGAATAGATTAGGGTGGTTAGCAACAAGAAACAAACAATTCTAAGATGTGCTTTCATACTTTTGCCCAAGTTTCCAACTAAAATACAACCTTAAAAGAGCTAGTATGCTATATATTAAACGTGTTTTTCATATTCTACTGTTAATTACCTTTTTGGTGGGGTGTAATACCAATCCGTTGGATGTAGATGTGAGTCATGTTTCAATTGATATGCCGATTAATAGGCTTGAAAAACAGATGCAGGATTACGATTTAGATCAACCTGAAGCGTATCAAGAAAACTTGCTGAAAAAATATGGGGATTTCTACAACTTATACATTCAGCGAGTATTGCAATTGGGTCATGTTCAAGATCCAGCGTTGGTTTACTCCATTAAGGAGTATTTAAATGACCCTGTTATTGCTAAAATGTTTGATGCTGTCGATTCTTCTTTTGCTGATTTACAAGTAGAAGAGTCATTGATCAAAGAAGGATTTCAGCACTACAAATATTATTTTCCTGAGGCTAAGTTGCCTTTGGTTGCAACATTTGTGACTAATTTCAATTACAATGTAGTTGCGGCTGATAGTGCTTTAGGAATAGGTTTAGAAATGTATTTAGGAAGTGATAATCAGTTCTACAAAAACATTGGAATGCCTGAATACAGAAGTGCTACAGCCGATAGAGTTTACATGCCGTATGATGCTGTTAGAGGCTGGGTGCTTTCAGAGTTTGAAGGCTCAATGGATGGGCAAGACCTCCTTTCTTTAATCATAGGATATGGTAAAACCATGTATTTAATGGATGCCTGTTTTCCCAATGATCAAGACTATTTAAAAATCAGATACACCAAAGATGAATTGAACTGGTGCGAAATGAGTGAGTGGAGTATATGGTCAGCGATTTTAGATGCAGACATATTATATAGTACCGATAGCGATGTAATACGCGCTTACACTGGTGAAGGGCCATTTACTCCGGGTATGCCAAAAGAATCTCCATCTAGAATAGGATTGTGGTTGGGTTGGCAAGTGGTTCGATCGTATATGAAAGAACATCCCGAAACATCTATTCCACAATTAATGAGACTAACCAACGCACAAGAAATTTTACAACAATCAGGATATAAGCCAACGAAATAAATCAAGCATATGAAAAAATCAGATATAAACTTTACAATCGGTTTAGACGAGAATCAAATTCCAGAAGAAATCACTTGGAAAGCAGAAGATAATGGCGATAAAGGTGCTGCAGACGCAGTAATGTTAGCTATTTGGGATAGTATGGATAAAAACACACTTCGCATTGATTTGTGGACAAAACACATGATGGTAGATGACATGAAGTTATTTACATATCAATCTATGCTAACTATGGCTGATACTTTTGCACGTGCAACTGGCGAAGAAAAAATGGCGCAAGAAATGCGTGATTTCGCTATGCAGTTTGGTCAAAAAATGGAATTGATTAAGCCTGCTGAGTAAAAATTGAATTTGTATGGTCAATAAACTGGAGCAGCTCTTGTTTGCCTGCTCCGGTTTGTGCCGAAGTCTTATAAATTGGAGGGAGCTCTTCCCATAATTCCAACATTTTTGAAGTGTACTGCTTCATGTTTTTCATCAACTCAGAACTAGAAAGTTTATCTGTTTTGGTGAAAACCATTACAAATGGCAGGCGATTTATACCAAGCCACTCCATAAAATCCAAATCAATTTGTTGAGGTGGAAGTCTTGAGTCTAACAGAACGCAAACGCACATCAAGTTTTCGCGTTTCTTCAAATAGTTGGTGATTAGTTGGTGGAATTGCAAGCGAGATTTCTTACTCACTTTTGCGTATCCATATCCGGGTAAATCTACAATATACCAACTGTCATCAATAATAAAATGATTGATGAGTTGCGTTTTTCCTGGTTTACCAGATGTTTTAGCCAATCCTTTATGATTAACGAGCATGTTAATCAATGATGATTTACCCACATTACTCCTACCAATAAAGGCGTACTCTGGTATTTTCGGATCTGGGCATTTGCTCACATCCGTATTACTCATTAAAAACTTAGCGTTGGTAATTTCCATTAAATTATCCGAAGTGTTTTGCTAGCCATGTGCTAACAATGTCATTGAATTGTTGCGGGCGCTCCATCATTGGTGCGTGACCACATTTCTCAATCCAAAATAGCTCAGCATTTGGAAGTAATTCTTCAAACTCTTCTGCTACTTCAGGAGGGGTGATTGTATCGTTTTTACCCCAAACCAAACAAACAGGAAGATCCATGTTTGGAAGGTCTTTACTCATGTTATGTCTAATAGCTGATTTAGCTAAAGATAAAACGCGAACTACTTTGCCTTTGTCATTTACAATGTCAAAGCATTCGTCAACTAAATCGTCAGTTGCGTTTTCTGGATCGAAGAAAGTTTCAGCAACTTTGGTTCTTACGAAATCTTTGTTTCCGCGTTTAGGGAATGTTGATCCCATGGCGTTTTCATACAAACCGCTGCTACCAGTTAAGGTTAACGACTTTACTTTTTCAGGGTGGCTGTTAGCATATACTAACGCAACATGTCCACCTAAAGAATTACCCAATAAGTGTACCTCTTTATACCCTTTAAATTCGATGAAATCCGAAACGAATTTGGAGAGGTTCTTAACATTAGTGTTAATCACTGGTAATTCGTAAATCGGCATTAAGGGAATAACCACTTTATACTTGTCTGAAAAGTGATTTAAAACATCTTTAAAATTACTTAAAGCCCCAAAAAGTCCGTGAAGCAACATTATTACCGGTCCTTCTCCTTGTTCTACGTATTCGTAACCGGCTTCCCTTTGTATACTGTCTTCCATAATTGCTTTTCTAGCAAATCCAAAAATAGACATTCTGCATGGATTGGTGCCTAAATCTGAGATTCGTGTTAACAGCCGAGTGTTGATTGTTATTTTCAGATTACCCACTATCCTACACGAAACTGACCGTTTTTTGTTTCATCTCCTTAAAATCCTTCAACTTCTTCTCAACTCTCTTTTTGGTTTAAGCCCCAATTGTGGTGTTTATAACCCCAGATTTCTTGTAAGTTTTCAACAAAGTGGGAGAAAGTGGTAAATAGTGGGTGATTTTCCATAATTTTACACTCTGAAAAGGAATTCTTGTTGAAGAATGGCAAATTTCATAGGCGAATACAACTGTAAAATAGATGCGAAGGGTCGCTTTGCATTCCCTGCTGGGCTGAAGAAACAGCTCGATCCAGCAGCACAGGAGAAGTTTGTCTTGAACAGAGGGTTTGAAGGGTGTTTGGTTTTGTATCCGCAAAATGAGTGGGAGAAGGAAACGGCACGCTTCGCTAAGCTCAACCTTTTCGTGGCTAAAAACAGAAAATTCTACCGCCAGTTCCACAATGGAGCAACTGAAGTTTCAATGGATGCTGCGGGTAGATTGTTGATGCCGAAACAACTGGCAGTGTTTGCTGGAATCACCAAAGAGATCGTGTTGTTTGCTTATGCGAACAGAATAGAGGTGTGGGATAAAGAGAAGTATGATCAGGTGATGGATGATGGTGTGGATGATTTTGCTGACTTGGCAGAAGATGTGATGGGTCAGTTGAATGATGAAGAAGGCGCTGAATAAGCATGTATCATAAATCGGTATTACTCAAAGAATCAGTAGATGGGTTGGATATCCAGCCCGATGGCATCTATGTAGATGTCACATTTGGTGGTGGTGGACATAGCCGAGAGATATTGAAAAGATTGGATTCTGGTCGTTTGGTGGCTTTTGATCAGGATGCTGATGCGGTGGATAATGAAATTGAAGATGATCGCTTTTTGTTGGTTCGTCAAAACTTCAGGTATCTCCGCAATTTTTTAAAGCTACACAGAGCTCTTCCATTTAATGGGTTGTTGGCTGATTTGGGTGTTTCTTCTCATCAGTTTGATGCTGGGGGTAGAGGTTTTTCCATTCGATTTGATGGTCCGCTTGATATGCGAATGAATCAAAAAGTTGGGGTTTCTGCCAAAGAGGTGTTGAATGAATACGAAGAAGATCAGCTGCTGAAAATTTTTCGTGTTTACGGAGAGATAAAGCAAGCTGGGCGATTGGTGAATTTGATCGTGAAAAACAGGTTGAATGATCCAATTGAAACCACAAGCCAGTTGATTGGATTACTGGAAACGATTGCTCCTTTTAAAAAGCAAAATCAATTCTATGCTCAAGTATTTCAGGCGTTGCGCATTGAGGTGAATGACGAATTGAAAGCTTTAGAGGAAATGTTGGTTCAGGCTTCTGAAGGATTAGCTCCAGGTGGTCGTTTGGTGGTGATTTCTTATCACTCATTAGAAGATCGATTGGTGAAGAATTTCTTCAAGACTGGAAATTTTCAAGGTGACTTGGAGAAAGATTTTTTCGGAAATATCCAAAGACCATTAGATCCGCTTAGTGGAAAAGTAATTATTCCAACTGAGCAAGAGATTCAAGAGAATCCGAGAGCTAGAAGTGCAAAAATGAGAATAGCGGTAAAACGCCATGAATAGAGTAAAAAGTGAAAAAGGGCCGGAGGTTGTAAAACCGAAAAAAAACCGGGTTGGAAAAATCACTCGTCCGATTGCGGAAGTGTTGAGTGGTAATTTCTTGGCTGGTGATAGTGTGGTTAAAAACCTGCCTTACACTTTGTTTTTGGTGTTGATTGCTTTGATCTATATCGCGAATGGGTATTTGGCAGAAGATACGGTTCGTAATATTAATAAGGTAGGTAATGAGCTTAAGGAATTGCGCAGTGAGTACATCACAACAAAGTCTGATTTGATGTACACCACCAAGCAATCTGAGTTAGCGAAAATTATAGAAGAGCGCGGTTTGGGGTTAGAAGAATCTTATGATCCGCCAAAGAAAATTGTGATTACAGAAGACGAAGAAGAAGCGATTCTAGATAATTAATGGAAGATAAAGGCAGCATATTAAAACGTACCTATTTCCTATACATGATGTTGGGAGTGTTTGCTGTGGCTATACTTTTCAAGGTTTTTCAAATTGTTTTTGTTCAGGGTGAGCAATGGCGAGAAAAAGCAGAAAATCTAACGATTCAGTATAGAACCATTGATGCTGTGCGTGGTAATATTTATGCTCTTGATGGTAGTTTGTTGGCTACATCGGTTCCAATCTACGAAGTGCGTTTTGATCCAAATGCAGAAGCGATTTCAGATGAAATCTTCAATCAGAATTTAGATACGCTTTCGCAATGTCTTTCAAAATTATTTAAGGATAAGTCTAAACTAGCGTACAAGCAAGAGTTGACCCATGCTCGAAACAAAGGTGAGCGATACCATTTAATACGCAGAAATGTGAAGTACACGGATCTCAAAAAGATGCGTGAATTTCCGCTTTTCAATCGTGGTAGGTATAAAGGTGGGTTTCTGTATGTGCAGCAGAATAAAAGGCAAAAGCCTTTCCGTGTATTAGCTGCTCGTACCATTGGCTATGATCGCGATGGTTCAGCTGTTGGATTAGAGGGTGCTTACGATGCAGATTTAAGAGGTGTAAGTGGTAAGCGCTTGATGAAGAAAATTGCTGGCGGTGTTTGGATGCCGGTTAGTAGTGAGAATGAAGTTGAGCCAGAAGATGGAAGTGATCTAGTTACAACCATAGATGTCAATATTCAAGATGTTGCTGAATCTGCCTTGTTAAAGCAAGTTCAAAAACATGGAGCTGCTAATGGTTGCGTGGTTTTGATGGAAGTTGCAACAGGTGAGATTCGTGCTATTGCCAATTTACAGCGAGGAGAAGATGGCCGTTATTACGAGTCTTATAATTACGCCATTGGTGCAAGTACTGAGCCTGGTTCAACATTCAAATTGGCTTCTTATATGGCGGCCATG
Source organism: uncultured Flavobacteriales bacterium (assembly GCA_913045895.1). Lineage (GTDB taxonomy): Bacteria > Bacteroidota > Bacteroidia > Flavobacteriales_G > Salibacteraceae > UBA6049. The sequence continues at coordinate 17,621 of CAJWSQ010000005.1, forward strand.
GAAGATGGCTTTATCGATTTGGATTATAAAATTGAGACTGGAAACGGTAAATATGAGTTCTATGGAACGCGCATGTTCGATAGTAAAGAAGGTGGTTACGGAACAATTACCGTAAAAGAAGCTTTTGCTGTATCATCGAACATCGCGGTGGCTAAAATCATCGATAAATTTTATAAAAGTGACCCTCAAAAATTCATTGATCGCTTATATAGTATGCGTTTGAATGAACCGCTTGGGGTTGAGATTGCTGGTGAAGGTAAGCCGTTTATAAAGTCAGCAAACGATCCTTCTTGGTCAGGGATTTCATTGCCTTGGATTTCACATGGATATGAGGTGAGTATGACTCCACTTCAAATTTTGACATTATACAATGCAGTTGCAAATGATGGCAAAATGGTGAAGCCGATGTTTGTGAAAGGAGTTCAAAAACATGGTAAAACGGTTCAAGAGTTTGAGCCAGTTGTCTTGAAAGATCGCATAGCTTCAAAAGAAACCATTTCTAAAGTGAAAGAAATGCTGGAAGAGGTGGTGAAGAATGGAACGGCAACCAATTTAAGAGACGCAAACTTCCACATTGCTGGCAAAACGGGTACGGCACAGATTGCAAAAGGAAAACTCGGTTACGATAAAGTAGCTTATCAAGCATCGTTCTGTGGGTACTTCCCAGCTGAAGATCCAAAGTATACCTGTATTGTAGTGGTAAATGCTCCATCAAAAAATGTGTATTACGGAAACGTGGTTGCGGGCCCAATCTTCAAAGAAATTGCTGATAAAGTATACTCAACCAGTATCGATTTTCATGAGGAGTTGAAAGAGCAGAAAGACGGAGAAGAACTTCGTACTCCGGTTTCTAAAAGTGGATTTGCTCCTGATCTGGCTGAAGTATTCCAAGATATTGATGTGAAATATATTCAAAAGAATCAAGCTGAATGGGTGTTGACTCAAACATCTCCTGATTCTGTGGATATGTTGCCTGCAACAATCAGAGAGAATTTAGTGCCTAATGTTCGTGGTATGGCGGTAGAAGATGCTGTGTACTTATTGGAGAATATGGGCTTGAAAGTTCGAATTGACGGAAAAGGTGTGGTGAAATACCAGTCTATCCAGCCGGGTGAACGAGTAATAAAAGGTGGAACAATTAAACTGCAACTGACGTGAAATTACTGAGCGACATATTATATAAGGCGCGCATCGAAGAGGTGGTAGGTTCAACCAATGTTGCCATCGATAAAATTCAATTTGATTCTCGAAAAGTAGAGGCTTTTACAGTTTTTGTAGCTATTCCAGGAACTCAAGTTGATGGCCACAAATACATCGATACGGCAATTGATAAAGGTGCTGTTGCGGTTGTTTGTGAAACTCTACCTGAAAATATTCAAGCTGGTGTTACTTATGTGAAAGTGAAAAGTAGTTCTGAAGCTTTGGGTTTCATTTCGGCTAACTTTTACGATAATCCTTCTTCTAAATTGAAGTTGGTTGGAGTAACAGGAACCAATGGTAAAACTTCAGTAGTAACGTTGTTGCACCAGTTGTTTACGGCATTGGGTTACAAAGCGGGAATGCTTTCAACTGTGGTAAATAAGATCGGGAAAGAAGAGCTGAAAAGTACTCACACAACTCCTGATGCTATTTCTATCAATCACTTGATGCACGACATGGTTGAAGCTGGTTGTGATTACTGCTTTATGGAAGTGAGTTCTCACGCTATTGATCAACATCGCGTTACTGGATTGAATTTCAAGGTGGCTGTATTTACCAATATCACTCACGATCATTTAGATTATCACGAGACTTTCAATAATTACATCAAAGCGAAAAAAGGATTGTTCGATCAACTCGATTCACAAGCTTTTGCTTTGATTAATAAAGACGATAACCATGGTGATATCATGGTTCAAAATACCGCTGCCAAAGTATTTGGTTTCTCTGTTCGTTCATTGGCAGAGTACAAAGCGAAAATCATTGAAAACCAATTTACAGGCTTGCAATTAAACATCAACGGAAATGATGTTTGGACTAAGCTAGTTGGTAAATTCAATGCGTACAATTTGTTAGCTGTTTACGGTGTAGCTGATTTACTTGGGCAAGAGAAAATCAATGTGCTAACCGAAATCAGTAACCTAAACACAGTTGAAGGTAGATTCCAATATGTGCGTACATCTGATGATGTTGCAGGTATTGTTGATTATGCGCACACGCCTGATGCTTTGGAGAATGTTTTGAGAACTATCAAGGATATCAGAACTGGAAATGAGCAAGTCATTACAGTTGTGGGTTGTGGTGGTGATCGCGATAAAACCAAACGACCAGAAATGGCTCGCATCGCTTGTGAATTCAGTGATCGCGTAATTCTAACTTCAGATAATCCGCGAAGCGAAGATCCGCAGGTTATTATCACCGAAATGCAAGCTGGTGTTCCTGCGCAACACTTTAAGAAAACAACACAAATCGTAGATCGCAAAGAAGCGATCAAAGCTGCTATCTCATTGTCGCAACCGGGTGATATCATTTTGATTGCTGGTAAGGGACATGAGAAATACCAAGAAATTAACGGTGTTCGTCACGATTTTGACGACATGGCCATTATGAAAGAACTCTTTAAACTGATGAAGTCGTAAGATGCTGTACTATTTATTTCAATATCTCGATTCTTTAGATGTTCCAGGAACTGGGGTGTTTCAATACATCTCATTTCGTGCTGCCATGTCGGTAGTTACCTCGCTGTTCATCAGCATGTTTTTTGGGAAATACATCATCCAGTTGTTGCAAAAACAGCAAGTGGGCGAAATCGTTCGTGATCTTGGTTTAGAAGGTCAAATCCAAAAACAAGGAACCCCAACAATGGGTGGTTTAATGATTTTGGCTGCGATTATCATCCCGACTTTGTTGTTCGCCAAATTGGATAACATCTACATCATTTTGATGTTGGTTTCAACAGTTTGGTTAGGTGCAATCGGATTCATAGATGATTACATCAAGGTTTTCAAAAAGAACAAAGAAGGACTTCAAGGAAAGTTCAAAATCATAGGTCAAGTTGGAATTGGAATTATCGCAGGATCAATCTTGTATTTCCACAAAGATGTTCAGGTAAAAGAGCCTATTCCGATTGAGCAGGTTACAGAAGTTCTTCCAACTGACAATGTAATTGATGATGTGGTTTGGAGAAATCAGCGCTCAACTGAAACAACCATTCCATTCTTCAAAAACAACGAATTCGATTACTCTCGATTATTGACTTGGATCAGCGGTGATTTAGCTGATTACACTTGGTTGATTTTCATTCCGCTGGTAATTATTGTGGTTACGGCTGTGAGTAATGGAGCTAATATGACAGATGGTCTGGATGGTTTAGCTGCCGGTACGTCTGGGATTATTGGAGGTGCACTTGCCATTTTCGCATTTGTGAGTGGTAACTACGTTTTTGCCGATTACCTCAATATCATGTACATCCCAGAAACGGGTGAGTTAACCATTTACATCGGTGCTTTCATCGGAGCTTGTATCGGTTTCTTGTGGTACAACGCTTATCCGGCCCAAGTTTTCATGGGAGATACGGGTTCACTGGCTTTGGGTGGAATTATCGCAGTGGTGGCATTGGCTATTCGCAAAGAGATGATTTTACCTGTACTGTGTGGTGTTTTCGTAATCGAAAACCTCTCGGTAATGATCCAGGTGAGCTATTTCAAATACACGAAAAAGAAATACGGTGAAGGTAGAAGGGTCTTTAAAATGGCTCCAATTCATCACCATTTTCAGAAAATGAATATGCACGAAGCTAAGATTGTGAACCGCTTTTGGATTGTGGGAATCATGTTGGCTGTGATCAGTATTGTAACCCTAAAACTTCGATAAGCCGTGCAAGGTGAACTCGTGATTTTAGGTGGAGGTGAAAGTGGCGTTGGCGCTGCCCTTTTAGCTCAAAATAAAGGTTTCAAGGTCTTTGTTTCAGATCGAGGAACCATTCAAGAAAAGCGTCAAAAAGTTCTTTTACAGGCTGGAATTGAATTCGAACAAGGGCAACATGATGAAGCACGCATTTTAAATGCAAATGAAGTCATTAAAAGTCCGGGTATTCCTGATAAAGCTCCGTTGATTGTGGCGCTTCGCGAAAAGGGAATATCCATTATCGATGAATTGGAATTCGCTGCTAGATATACGCAAGGAAAGTTGATTGGAATTACCGGGACAAACGGTAAAACAACCACCACTTCTTTGATTTATCACGTGCTCAGTAAAGCTGGACTCAAAGTGGGTTTAGGTGGAAACATTGGTAAAAGCATGGCAGCGCAGTTGGTTGATGGTGATTTTGATTATTGGGTTTTAGAAGTAAGCTCATTCCAATTGGATGGGATGCATGAAACTCGCTTCAATATTGCTATTCTGTTGAATATCACGGAAGATCATTTAGATCGCTACAACTATGAATTTCAGAATTACATCGATTCCAAATTCAGGATTATTCAAAACCAAACAGCAGATGATCATTTCATCTTTTGGGCAGATGATCCAATCATTCAACGTGAAATGGAAAAGCGAAATATCCCTGCGCAAAAGCATGGATTTTCACTCGAATCACCCCAGCCAGAAGGAGCTTATTTAAAAGAGGATCAAATCAGATTTAAGATAAAAGAAGAGGAACTATTTATGTCAGTACATGAGCTTGCAATTCAAGGGCGTCACAACGCTAACAACACTATGGCTAGTGGAATTACCGCTAGAGTGTTAGACATCCGAAAAGAAATCATCCGTGATAGCTTATCGGATTTCCAAAATGTAGAACATCGCTTAGAGTATGTTACTAAAATCTCTGGCGTTGAATACATCAACGATTCAAAAGCAACCAACGTAAACTCAACTTGGTATGCACTTGAATCTATGACAGAACCTACCATTTGGATTGTTGGTGGTGTAGATAAAGGAAACGACTACACGCAACTTTATGATTTGGTAAAAGACAAAGTGAAAACCATTATCGCTTTGGGAAAAGACAACTCTAAAATCCTAAACGGGTTAGGTGTTTTAGGTAAAGAAATGTATGAAGCTACAAGCATGATTGAAGCGGTTGCAATTGCATACCGAATTGCTGAGAAAGGCGATAACGTGTTGTTGTCTCCTGCTTGTGCAAGTTTTGATTTGTTTGAGAGCTACGAAGACAGAGGAAATCAATTTAAAGACGCTGTTCGTTCATTATAATGCAACGATTATTCAAATATATCGGAGGTGATAAAGCCATTTGGATGGTGGTGCTTTTTATGGCGCTATCTTCTGTGCTTTTGGTGTATAGTTCCATCGTTACTCTGGCTTACAAATACCAGGATGGTAACACGATGTACTATATTCTCAAACATGCGGTGTTTATTGTTACCGGATTTGGATTCATTTATATTATCCACAAAATCAACTACAAGTATTTTTCGAGGGTGGCGCAACTCCTCTTCTGGATAAGTATTCCGTTGTTGCTGCTCACGCTGATTATGGGGGCTAACCTGAACAATGCAAGCCGATGGTTAGTGATTCCAATAATCAATCAATCGTTCCAAACATCCGATTTGGCTAAGCTCTCGCTGATTATGTTTACAGCAAGAACTTTGTCGATTCGCAAAGATCAATTGGGCGATTTTTATCAAGGGTTTCTCGCTTTGTTGATACCTGTTGGTATCATCACAGTGTTGATTTTACCAGCCAACTTTTCAACTGCTGCAGTACTTTTTACAACCTGCATGATGTTGATGTTTATGGCTGGAGTGAAGCTGAAACACATGGCCGTTTTAATTCCTGCGGGGATTGGAGCTCTGGCTTTAATATTCACAATCGCAACCGTAAAACCAGAATTATTCCCGCGTGCTGAAACTTGGAAAAAGCGTGTTGAACGTTTTATCGGTGGAGAAGAAGATCGCGATGGAAACTATCAGGTTGAACAAGCTAAAATTGCAATCGCATCAGGTGGTGTAACAGGTAAAGGTCCTGGAAACTCAACGCAAAGAAACTTCTTGCCTCACCCGTATTCTGATTTCATTTACGCCATCGTTTTGGAAGAGTATGGGTTGTTTGGAGGTTTAATTGTGATGATGTTCTATTTGATTTTGCTTTTCCGATCAATCAAGATTGTACAAAAAGTAGAACATAGTTTCGGGGCGTACCTAGTTCTGGGGTTGAGTTTCAGTCTAGTTTTTCAAGGATTGATTAACATGGCTGTAAACGTAAACCTATTGCCAGTAACAGGGCAGCCATTGCCACTAGTGAGTATGGGAGGAACCTCTTTGTGGTTCACGTGTATCTCATTGGGAATTATATTGAGTGTAAGTCGCTCTGTTGAGCAAAACGAAATAGAAGCCGAAACCGCAAAATCAAAGAAAGGAGGCAATTATGTCGTCTCTTAAAGTGATTATAAGCGGTGGAGGAACCGGTGGACATATTTTTCCTGCAGTAGCCATTGCAAATGCCATTAAAGCAAAGCGACCACAAGCAGAATTTTTGTTTGTAGGTGCGCAAGACAAGATGGAAATGGAAAAAGTTCCTGCTGCTGGATATAAAATTGAAGGGCTTTGGATCAGTGGAATTCAGCGCAGTTTATCTGTTCAGAATTTATTGTTTCCTTTCAAGTTGATTAGCTCGCTTTCTAAAGCAAAGCGAATCATCAAAGAATTCAAGCCTGATGTAGCTGTTGGAACAGGCGGTTTTGCCAGTGGTCCAACATTAAAAGCAGCAACATCATTAAAGATACCAGCTGTAATTCAGGAGCAAAATTCTTTCCCTGGAATCACCAATAAGTGGTTAGCCAAGGATGTGAAGAAAATTTGCGTGGCTTACGATGGAATGGAACAATTCTTCCCGAAAGACAAAATTCTTTTCACTGGGAATCCAGTACGGAAAGAAATGGTTCAGTTGGAAGGAAAGCGAGATAAAGCATTCCAAAAGTTTGGCTTAGATAAAGAAAAGCCTGTGGTTTTGGTTGTAGGAGGAAGCTTAGGTGCTCGTTCAATCAATCAAGCATTGATGCCGCAATTACAAAAGTTGGTTGATGCAGGTATTCAACTGATTTGGCAAACAGGGAAATTCACTTTTCAAGAAGCTTCTGATGCTGCAAAACCATTTGCTGATAAAGGAATTTTTGTTTCTGATTTTATCTACGAAATGGATCTAGCATACGCAGCAGCCGATGTAGTTATTTCTCGCGCAGGAGCAATTGCTGTTTCTGAATTGTGTTTGGTGAAAAAGCCGGCTATTCTGGTTCCGTTTCCTTTTGCCGCTGAAGATCATCAAACCAAAAATGCAATGGCATTGGTGAATCACAGCGCAGCAATTCACATTGCAGATAAAGATGCTGCAGCAAACTTGGTTGCTGAAACCATTGCATTGGTTCAGGATAAAACCAAACAAGAACAATTGAGTAAAAATATGGCTGAATTGGGGGTGCCTGACTCAGCTGATATCATAGCAGACGAAGTCATCAAATTGGCTGAAAAATGAATGTAAATATCCTACATAAAGTGTATTTCTTAGGAATAGGAGGCATAGGCATGAGTGCTTTGGCTCGCTACTTCTTGGAGCATGGCGTGCAGGTTTCTGGCTACGATAAAACGCCAAGTGAAATCACCGAAGCCTTAGAGCAAGAAGGTGCTCAAATTCATTTTTCTGAAGAACCCAATTTAGTGCCTCAAGATGCCGAGTTGGTAGTGTACACACCTGCTATTCCAGCCAACCACAATGAGTGGGAAGCAGTAAAAGGTTTGGGAGTTCCTGTGTTAAAAAGAGCTCAAGTTTTAGGCTTGATTTCTAATGTGCAGCAAACCTTAGCGGTTGCAGGAACACATGGAAAAACCACAACTTCATCCATGTTCAGTCATGTGGTGAATACCGTTGCAGGAAGTGTAAATGCTTTTATAGGTGGCGTGATGACCAATTACGGAACCAATCACCTTTTCAATGAAAATGCGCCTTTTACCGTGGTTGAGGCTGATGAGTATGATCGTTCGTTTTTGCACTTGAAGCCAAAAGGAGCAATCATCACCAGTACAGATGCTGATCATTTAGATATTTATGGATCATCGAATGAGATGATTTCAGGATTTCAAGCGTTTGCCAATTTGGTTGAACAAGTGGTTGTTGCTCATGAAGATGTGCATGTAAAACCTGAACAGGCAAAGTCAATCAGTTACGGAAAGCAAGAAAGTAACGATTATCAATTAACGAACATTCACGTTGATAATGGGTTTCAATGTGGAACGGTAATTTCGAGTTCAAAAAAAGTTGAGCTGAGAATTCAACTTCCAGGAGATCATAATTTATTGAATGCAACTGCGGCTTATGCCCTTTCAGTTGAAATGGGTTTAGATGCCAATCAAGTGATTGAGGCCTTAGCTTCATTCAAAGGTGTTAAGCGCAGATTTGAGGTTGTGTATCAAAACAACGATGTGATTTATGTAGATGACTACGCACATCATCCAACAGAATTGAAAGCAGCCATTCAAGCAGCACGTCAGTTTTATCCAGGTAAAAAAATCACTGGTATTTTTCAGCCTCATTTGTTTTCGAGAACCAGAGATTTTGAACCAGAATTCGCCAAAGTCCTTTCTACCCTTGATCAGTTGTTGCTGATGGAGATTTATCCAGCGCGTGAACTGCCAATTGATGGCATCACATCAACTGCACTTTTGGAAAAAACCACACTTGAACATAAGCAGCTGGTACAAAAAGAAGAATTATTAGAAGCTGTAAAAACAGCTCATCCTGAAGTTCTCATGACATTGGGAGCTGGAGATATAGATCGATTTGTGAAACCATTAAAAGAACTTTTATCAGCATGAAAAAAGCACTAAACATAGCCGGTTGGGTAGTGGGAGTGCTGCTGTTGTTCGTTTTGGTTGGTTTCACCGAAAACGAATTGGCCAAAGTGCCTTACCAAAACTTGAATATCAATATCGATACGGAAGGTGGAAATTTTTTTGTGAATCAAGATGAAATTTCACGTGCTTTCATCAATCGTGGATACGAGTCTGGAACGGTTGCTTTGCAAGACATCAACATCAAAGATTTGGAGACTTTTTTTGATCAATATCCATCGGTTAAAAAGAGTCAGGTTTACACTTCTATTGACGGAACGGTTTACATCCAAATCATGCAAAGAAGACCCATTGCTAGAATTTATTCGAACAATGGCGATAGCTATTACATGGATGAAGAAGGCTGGTTAATGCCACTTTCTCCATCGTATACATCACGAGTTCCGGTTGTAAATGGACAAATAAACGCGCCTTTCAACCTGTATTACTCGATAAATTTTGCCGAAGAAGACTCAATTAACACGGATATTCCGGGTCAAAAACGTCTTCACGAACTTTTTTTAGTGGTTTCTGCCATCAATAAAAGCAAGCTGTGGGATGCTCAGTTTAATCAGCTGTATTTCAATACAGACGGGGAAATGGAGCTTATTCCACGTGTTGGAAATCACACCATTTTGATAGGTAATGCACAATCGATAGAGGAAAAGTTAAATAAGCTGCACCTATTTTATAAAGAAGGATTGAATAAAATTGGTTGGAATGCCTATTCCACAATCAATTTGAAATATAAGGATCAGGTTGTTTGTACAAAAAGAACGCACTATGGAATCAACTAGAGATGAAATCGTTGTAGGTCTAGACATTGGTACTACTAAAATCGCAGTACTTGTTGGACGCAAAACTGAGCACGGTAAGCTCGAGATTTTGGGTATGGGAAAAGCTGAGTCGTTAGGTGTAAATAGAGGTGTGGTTACACACATTACCCCAACGGTTGAAGCTATTGAAAAAGCTATTACCATGGCCGAAGAGAAATCTGGAGTTGAAATTGGTGAGGTAAATGTTGGTATTGCTGGTCAGCATATCAAAAGTTTACAGCATCGAGGTGTTCGTATGCGTAACAGTTTCGAAGATGAAATCACGCACGATGATGTAGATGCTCTAATTAACGATATGTACAAATTGGTGATGTTACCGGGTGAACGTATCATCGATGTTATTCCTCAAGAATACACCGTTGACAACGAACAAGGTATTCAAGATCCAATTGGTATGTCGGGTGGTAGATTGGAAGCAAATTTCCACATCATCACTGGACAAATAGCTGCAGCCGGAAACATTTACAAGTGCGTTCGTAAAGCCGGTTTAGAAGTTTCTAATTTGATTCTAGAACCATTGGCATCAGCCGATTCTGTTTTGAATAACGAAGAGAAAGAAGCTGGTGTAGTTTTAGTTGATATAGGTGGTGGTACAACAGATGTTGCCATTTTCAAAGAAGGCATCATTCGCCATACAGCTGTAATTCCTTTTGGTGGAAATATCATTACAGAAGATATCAAAGAAGGATGTACAATCATCCGTAAGCAAGCTGAGCAATTGAAAGTGAAGTTTGGTAGCGCTTTGGCATCTGAGGCTTCTACCAATGAAGTAGTAGTGATTCCTGGACTTAGAGGTCGTGAGCCGAAAGAAATTTCAGTTCAAAATTTATCGCACATCATTCAAGCTAGGATGGAAGAGATCATCGAACAAGTGTTCTATGAAATCAAAAGTTCGGGCTATGAAAATAAATTGATTGCAGGTATCGTGGTTACCGGTGGTGGATCGCAATTGCGCCATGTGGCTCAGTTGTTTGAATTTATGACAGGTATGGATACACGTATTGGCTATCCAACAGAACACCTTGCAAAAGGAGCAGAAGAAGTTACAAGTCCATCGTTTGCAACCGGTATCGGTTTAATCTTAAAAGGATTCGAACGTATGGAAAGAGCTAACCGCTCCGAAAGCAATCATGTTGCTGATGAGAAGCAAGAAGAAATGCCGAAGAAAGGTCGCGGAATGGGTGGATTCTTAGACATCATCAAAGGCATGAGCAAAGAATTTTTTGAAGACAAAAGTTTAGAACAATAAATCAGATAAATCAATCGCGTTATGAAATTTGATATGCCAAAAGACTCACCCTCTATCATCAAGGTAGTAGGTGTTGGAGGAGGTGGTTCTAACGCAGTGAACCACATGTTTAAACAGGGAATCAGAGGAGTAGATTTCATGATCTGCAATACCGATTCTCAAGCACTTGATGCCAGTCCGGTAACACACAAAGTGCAATTAGGAGCTAGTTTAACTGAAGGTCGCGGTGCGGGTTCAATTCCAGAAGTAGGAATGAATGCAGCTATCGAAACCATCGATCAGTTAAAAGAAGAGCTTTCAAAAAATACTAAAATGGTATTCATCACTGCCGGAATGGGTGGTGGTACTGGTACCGGTGCAGCTCCAATTATTGCTGAAGCTGCACGCGAATTGGGTATTCTTACGATTGGTATCGTAACTATGCCTTTCTTCTTCGAAGGAAGAAAACGTAAACACCAAGCTGAAGCTGGAATTCAAGCTATTCGTGAAAGCGTAGATAGTTTGATTATCATCAACAACGATCGTTTGCGTGAGATGTACGGAAACTTACGTATGAGTGAAGCATTCGCTCAAGCTGATAACGTATTAACTACAGCGGCTAAAGGTATTGCTGAGTTGATTACACGTACTGGTCATGTAAACGTGGATTTTGAAGATGTTAGAACCGTAATGAACACTAGTGGTGTTGCCATTATGGGATCGGCAGAGGCAGAAGGCGAAGACCGTGCAATTAAAGCTATTGAGTTGGCATTGGCTTCTCCATTGTTGAACGACAACGACATCAAAGGTGCTCGTTACGTATTGTTGAACATGGAGTTTGGTGATGACGAATTGCAAATGGACGAAATCGCTGAAATTACAGACTACATCCAGGAAGAAGCTGGTATGGAAGCCGATGTAATTTGGGGTTACGGATGTGATGAAACATTGGGCGAAAACGTTCGTGTTACAGTTGTAGCAACTGGATTCAAAACTGCTCCAGAAACTGGTGTTGAAGCATTAAGAGAACGTCCAGTTAGACGCGTAAATCGTTTAACAGATGATGTAAATACAGAATTGACAAAGCCAATTGGTAGCGAAGAGAAAAAGCAACAACCAGAAGCGCCTCAACAACAAGAGCCTTTTGTGAAGCCTTCTGAGCCAATTATGCAAAGTACTATTGAGTTTGACTTAACAGCAGATCGCGCTCCAAAAGAGCAAGAACCTGAGAAGAAAGAAGAACCAAAAGACTTTGGTGAGCCATTCATGCGCTTGAAAGAAGAAGAGCCGAAACAGCAGCAACCTGCTCAACCGACTCAACCAATTCAGCCAAAACAAGAGTTGCCACAGCAACCGCAAATTGATGAGAGAGCTCAAGAAGCGGCACAGTCGAGCACTCCAGTGAATAATGCTGAAGAAAGCCAAAACTTAATCAGAGAACGCATGAAACGTTTGTCTGATATCAGTAACCGTTTGAGAAGCCCGCAAGGAGTAACTGATTTGGAAAAAGTACCGGCATACGTACGCAGACAAATCAACTTAGGCGATACTCCTCATTCATCTGAATCACAAGTTTCTCGCTACACTTTAGGCGAAGAAGAAGGTGCTGATGGTGAAAAAAGAGGTGGTTTAAGATCGAACAACTCGTTTCTACACGATAATGTAGATTGATAAATAATAAACGCGATTGATAATCCTGCTCGTCAAGTTGATGAGCAGGATTTTTTATGCTCCAATATCGCAGTTCTAAATGGTGGGAGTTTTACATTTGTACAAAATCAGAAATCATGAGTTTAAAAGATACCATCAACAGCGATATTAAAGCGGCTATGTTGGCCAAAGAAAAAGAGAAGTTATCAGCATTAAGAGCTATCAAATCGGCTATTTTATTGGCTGAGACTGATAAAGGTGGTGCTGATGGTTTGTCTGAAGAGAAAGAATTGGAATTACTTCAAAAGTTGATGAAACAACGTGTTGATTCTTCTGAGATGTACAAATCTCAAGGTCGCGAAGATTTAGCGGTTGAAGAAGATCAGCAAGCAGAAGTAATTAAAGCATATTTACCAGAGCAAATGTCTGAAGACGAAGTTCGTGCTGAAGTTGTTGCTGCAATTCAATCATCAGGCGCATCAAGCCCGGCTGATATGGGTAAAGTAATGGGGCCATTGATGGGTAAGTTGAAAGGTAAAGCTGACGGTAAAATGATCTCTAGATTGGTAAAAGAAGAGCTGAATAAATAAGCATTCAACTTTATAGAATTTTCAAAAGCCATTCTCAAATTATTGAGGGTGGCTTTTTTGTGTTACCAAATCATTAAGGCGCAACCAAAAGGGATGTGTGGGTATCTAATGAAGTATGAAAAAACTAATAATCCTATCCATGGCGCTTTTCGTTTTAGCCTCATGTGATAATGACGAAGAAGCCTATGCAAACTATGTAGAAAGCTCTATCTACAGCGATGATCTATATGAAGATTTAAGTGAGTTACTCTTCTCTTTTAGTATCAAACAGTCAGATTCAACCTACTTGGCTGTTGATCAACTCGTAGATATACCCGTTTACGTTGATGGTGAGTTGTGGTCTGAAGGTCATACTAATTTTAAAGATCTGTCTTATTTTTCATTAGATACTAATGGAAGTGTAGTTTCATCATCAGTAGAGCTTAAGTATTTACTTTATGCTTCGTTTTTACGACCAACGGTTGGTTTTACTGCTGGTTCTTATGCAGATGTTTTAACCAGTTACCGAACATTGTCGAACGGAGATCATTTCTGCGAAATCCCTAAAATTTCGTACACTGATCTGAATGGAGACACTATTTCTATCTATCCAAACTTGGTACAGACTTTTGTGGTTAAGCCGGATCAATCTCAAATTCATGTAGCTGATTTTCAAATTCAATTAAACTAAACACCATGTCATTTTATAAAGCAATCATAGCAATTTCCTTTAGTCTCTTTTTATTTTCATGTCAACCTATAGAAGAAGCGAATGTTAGAGTTAAAAACAACATTTCTAATGTGAAGGTAGGAGACTTAATGTACGGAGATGAATATATTCCTGGAAGTATAATAACAGGCGATAACACAGGATATGTAACAATTTCAGATGAAAGAGATCATTGGCCAAAAACAATGTATTTAACTTTCTACATGACTGCCAACAATAGAACCGTATCTCTACAAACAATTTCACCATACACAATTGATGCTGGCGATGATTTAACCATTACCTTAGACGATAATACACCTGTGTTTTCACCAAGGTAATGAGCATCAAAAAAAAGATTCTATTCATATTATTAATATTGGTGGTAGGTTATTTAGCCTGCCACTTTTCTTTGATGCAATACGGTGTTAGGCAATTATCTGGTCAACTCAGTTTGATTAATAGTTCCATCCCTGTTGGTGAGGCAATCAACCAAGTTTCTAAAGGCGAAGCAGATAAAATTCAATTAATTCAACAGGTTAAGACTTACGCTCAAAATCAATTGCATTTGAGTGTTGATGAAAGCAGTTACTCCAGTTTTGTAAAGCAAGATTCCAGTAAAACCATGTGGGTAGTTACTGCCGCTGAATCTTATATGTTAGAAGACTACAATTGGAATTATGGTCCACTTGGTGGAATGCCTTACAAAGGCTTCTTTGATTATCGTTTAGCTAAAGCCGAAGAAGAAAAAATAAGGAACCAAGGTTTTGATACCGATTTAGGTACTGCAAGTGGCTGGTCTACTTTAGGAATCTTAAGCGAACCAATACTTTCGAACATGTTAGAGCGAGATTCAGCCCAATTGGTTGAGCTGATTATTCATGAACTCACTCATGCAACCATTTACAACTTTGGAGAAACAACCTGGAATGAAAACATGGCGACTTTTATCGGTCGTGAAGGAACAAAACGCTTCATTACTGATCAACTCAACGATTCGAGTCTTTTAAGCGATTACGAGGCTGCTTTGAAGCAAAAAGAACTGAGAAGTCAGTTCATATATCAAAAAGCGAATGAGCTGAATGCATTGTATCAATCAGCGGATTTCCAAGCTCTAGCAATTAATCAAAAGCAAAAGGAAAAAGAAACGTTCATGCGCGAGTTTCTGAACGCTTATTTAGTCCAATTTCCGAATAAAGAAATCGATGTAAAAAAATTGCCGAACAATACACTTTTCACAGGCTTCTTGATGTATCACTCCAGTTTAGATAGTTTAGGTCTTGTTCTCGAAAATCAGTTTCAAGGAAAACTGCCTGAGTTTATTGAAGCACACAAATAAAAAAGCCTCCCCGGAAATCCGAAGAGGCTTAGTATGATAAAAATGAAGCGGGAATTACATCATTCCACCCATTCCGCCCATGTCTGGCATTCCGCCTGGCATAGCTGGAGCTTCTTCAGGAATATCAGCTAAAACACACTCTGTAGTCAATAACATACCTGCAATTGATGCAGCGTTTTCTAATGCTACGCGTGTAACTTTAGTTGGATCAATTACACCTGCTTCATATAAGTTCTCATAAACTTCAGTGCGAGCGTTGTATCCGTAATCAGCATCGCCTTCAGCAATTTTCTGAACTACAACAGCACCTTCACCACCTGCGTTGAAAATAATCTGACGCAATGGTTCTTCAACAGCTCTGCGTACGATAGCAACACCAGTAGTTTGATCATCGTTTTCGCCTTCTAAGCTTTCTAAAACTTTATAACCACAACTTGATGTTGCTAAAAAAGAATTTATAAAAG
>CAJWSQ010000006.1 GCA_913045895.1 uncultured Flavobacteriales bacterium
ATACAGATGGAGACGGCATTGCTGTTTTTAATTTAACGTCTGCCGAGCCTGATATGCTTCAAGGTCTAACGGGAGGCCCTTATGTTGTGTCTTACTTTACAGACATGGCTATGACTAGTGCTATTGTAGATCCTTTTAGTTTCAGCAATAGTGTGAACCCTCAGACGATATATATCATAGTTAGTGATAGTAATAATGGTTGTGAGAGTTTAACGACCTTAGAGCTTTTAGTAGAAACTCCAATTCTTGTCAATCCAACGCCACTAGAGCTTTGTGATCAGACCGATATTCTAGGCCCTGGTGATGAGTTGGAGGTTTTTGATTTAACCAGTAGAATAGCAGAGATAACAGGTGGTGATTTAGGTCTTTCTGTTAGTTTCTTTGAGAGTTTTGCAGATATGCAAGGTAACACCAACGCTATTGCAGATCCAACCGCTTACCAAAATATCATTGGAGGTATTGTTCAAAACCCACAGACTATATGGCTTCGCGGCGAGGATGTAAACACTTCTTGTGTTGTAGATACTGGAGTTGTCACTTTAGATTTAATTGTAAACCCACTTCCTACACCAGTAACGCCAACTCCACTTGAGGTTTGTGATATAGATAATGATGGTTATGCTGAACTTGCCGTTAGCCAATCAGCATCATTTGGAGGTTCAGGAACTCAAGGAGCAATCTACCTTTTCTCTCTTGACACTTCAGGATACGTATTCAACACCATCAACATTCATGTCGGAGCTGGTATCAGCGGACTGAACACCAGTAGTTCTGATTTATTAGGATCTGACTTAAGTATGTTCAGCGATTTTAACAACGATGGTTTTCCAGATTTACTCGCAGGAGCATCAAATCGTTCTGATGGCGGATCTGAAAAAGGAGCTTTCTACTTGTTAACTTTAATAGACACTTGCTGCCCATTAATAGTTGATTTTGATGGTGACGAAAACTTCTGTGTTGGTTCTTCAATTACGTACACAGATAACTCTCAATTCACCAATAGTGGAGATACTTTTACGTGGTATGTTAACGACTCATTGATCACAACGGGTCAAAGTTTAACCTATACTTTTAGTCAAGCTGGAACTCACTTGGTAAGATTAGAGGTTAACGGAGACTGTAATCGTTCATTTACGAAGCAGGTAACTTCTCACCTTCCAACAGTTGCAGATGCTGGAAATAGCTCATATCTATGTTTTGGAGATTCAATCCAACTCAATGCCAATGGTGGCGTCCAGTTCCAATGGGATAATGTTCCACTACTATCAAATGATACTATCAGCAACCCTATAGCTTTCCCAACCACAACAACTATTTTTTCTGTAACTACTACTGATACCAACGGTTGTTCTGATGTTGACAATGTTGCCATAATTGTTACACCTACTCCAGTATTTAGCGTATCTGGAGATAGCCTAATTTGTTTGGGACAGTCGGCAACATTAACAGCTAGTAATAATTCACTGAGCTATAATTGGTACACCACTACAAATCCAAACCTTGGAGTAACTGGAAACCCAGCAATTCTTTATCCTTCAAATACTGAAATTTATATTGCTGAAGGTACTGATGGATTTGGATGCTCAGACACAATTCATCATCAAGTAATTATAGATACTAGCTTACAAGTTAGTGTTACCGCATTTACTGATGCAACATGTTACCAAAGCAATAACGGAACAATAAACACGAATACTGTTGGAGGTGTACCAACATACAATTACATGTGGTCTAACAACCAGACAAGTGCAAACATTCAAAATTTAGCGCCTGGTAATTATTCAATCACTGTTACTGATGCACGAGGATGTCAAGATTCAGCATTCGCCACAATCACAGAGCCTGATTCTATTTCAAACACTTTCCTTTCAGACTCTGTTCTTTGCTTTGGAGGAAGTGACGGCTCATTAACTGCCAATCCAACTGGTGGTACTCCCGGATATTCATACACTTGGATTACAGGTGATACAACGACCACTATTTCGTCTTTATCAGCAGGTGGATATGATGTAACCATTACTGACAGTAACGGCTGTTCAAATTCATTTTATGGTGTAATTGAGCAACCAACAGTACTAACAAGCTCAACAGCTAAAGTACAAGATGTATACTGCTCTGGAGGAACTAATGGTAAAGCATATGTGATGGCTTCTGGAGGAACATCTCCATACTCTTACACATGGAGTAATGGCACAACAACAGATACCAACTCAACTTTATCAGTAGGGTTGGCATACGTTACAGTAACAGACAATAATGGTTGCTCTACAATTGATTCTATTCTGATAGATGAGCCTTTACCTTTAGCTGGTAACATATCAATTGACAACCAAGTTTCTTGTTACGGATTGGGAGATGGAGTTGCTACTGCAAACGTAACTGGAGGAACTACCCCATACAGCTACAGTTGGAGTAATGGTGAATTAACTCAGCAAGCAGATTCTTTATTTGTTGGCTCTAATTCAGTTACTGTAACAGATTCATTGGGTTGTACCATTTCTTTGAACACGACTATCACACAACCAGATTCGTTAATTATAACCGTTGACTCAATTCAAGATGTTCAATGTTATGGAATCTTTGACGGAAAGGTATTTACAAGTGTATCTGGTGGAACAGTAACTTACACCTACAACTGGTCAAATTCAGACACTTCATCTAATATTGAAAATTTAGCACCAGGCAGCTACAGCGTGACTGTTACTGACAACAACGGATGTCAAGACACTGCCTCAGCTTCAATTGTTCAACCAGACTCCATTTCAAATACGTTCAATTCAGATTCTGTTCTTTGCTTTGAAGGTAGTGATGGATCTTTAACTGCAAACCCTACAGGCGGAACATCTGGATATTCATACTCTTGGGGAACGGGTGACACAACGGCTACAATAAGCTCCCAAACAGCTGGAAGTTATACCGTCACTATTTCTGACGCTCATAACTGTATCAATACCTTTACTGGCATCATTGAAGAACCAACTGAACTCACCAGTTCTACTTTCAAAATTCAAGATGTATCTTGTTTTGGAGGATCAAATGGAGCAGCTTATGTGAGTGCTAATGGCGGAATTCCTACGTATGACTTTGCTTGGAGCAATGGTGTTACAACGGATACCAATTCAACACTAATGCAAGGATTAGCCTTCGTTACCATAACTGATAATAATGGATGTACAAAAGTTGATTCTATCCAAATTGATGAGCCTGCAATTCTTGCTGGTAATGTTACAATAGACAGTCAAGTTACCTGTTTTGGATACAGCAATGGTACTGCAACAGCAAATCCTACTGGTGGAACTTCACCTTATTCATACTTATGGAGTAATGGAGAGGATACACAGCAAGCAGATTCATTATTAGTAGGATCTCATACTGTTACAATTACCGATTCACTCGGATGTATTGGAGTGCTTAATACAACAATTACTCAACCTACTCCAGTTGTAGCTACATTAGACTCTACAAGAGATGTTCTATGCAACGGATTTTATGACGGTTCAGCATATACAAGTGCTTCTGGTGGTACTGGATCACATTCCTTTATTTGGAACACCGGTGATACATTAGATGACATTGATAGTCTTACATCAGGAACTTACATTTTAACCGTATATGATTCATTGGGATGTTTTGATACCACTGCAATTACGATTATTGAGTTAACCCCAGTGATACCAAACATAAGCGGTACCGATATCAGTTGTTTCGATTACAATGATGGATACGCTGAAATTAACCCAATTGGTGGTGGAGCTGCTATTGGCGGAAACTATTACATCACTTGGTCAGACTCCAGTTCAGGTTTGTCTATCGATAGCTTATATGCAGATACATATTGGGTTAAAGTGAATGACGATTACAATTGCTACACATACGATACAATTGTTCTTTCTCAACCAGATTCCATTCAGTTTGCATTTGACGTATCAGATATAACCTGTACGACATTCCAAAATGGTGAAATTACAGCTAGTGTTACTGGTGGTACTTTACCTTATTCGTACAGTTGGTCAAACGGAGGAACAGATTCTACAATCAACACACTTGATTCTGGCTATTACGCACTTACGATTACAGATGCCAATAGTTGTTTCAATCAGGATTCTGCTTACATTTTTGAACCTAGTCCACTTGCTTCACAAACAACACTCCTCGATTCTGTAGATTGTTTTGGTAATTCAAACGGTTCAGCATTTGTAACCGTTACTGGTGGTGTTGGTCAATATGAATACAACTGGAATTCTGGTGATACTACCGACACTATTTTGGGTAAATCATCTCAAACTTACTTCGTAACAATCACCGATTCGAATGCTTGTACTCTGGTTGATTCCATTTATATCAATGAGCCTAATTTATTAACCATTCAAGTAGACTCATTGCTAAATGTAAACTGTAAAGATGAAGCTAATGCCTTCGCTTCAGTAATAGTTACTGGTGGTAATGGAACGAATTCATACGCTTGGAATACAGGTGATACGAATTACTACATTGACAGCCTAACCGATGGCATCTATTCAGTTACTGTTGTTGATCATCGCGGATGTACTGATTCATTAGAAATCACAATTACAGAACCTGATAGTTTATTCGCATTCATTACATACACAGATACACTTACATGCCAATATGATGGAGATGGCGAATTAACAGCTTCAGCTACTGGTGGTACACAACCATATAATTACAGTTGGTTAAATGGTACTTCAACAGCTACTAATAACAACCTTAGCGATGGCAATTATGCTGTAACCATTACCGATGATCATGGATGTATAGACTCAACAGACTTCAACATCTTTGCTCAATCGCACATCGTATCGTCAGTTGATTCGGTTTACGACATCTTATGTAACTCTGATCAAAGCGGATTTATTAAAATTTCAGCCGATAGCGGTGCAGCACCTTACTCATATAGCTGGAACAATGGATCTTCTCTAGACACCAATTCCAATCTTAATGGAGGAACATATTTCTATACCATTTCTGATACTTATGGTTGTGTAGACAGTGGTAATGCATTTGTTTTTGAACCTACACCTCTTGTGACAACTGTTGATTCAGTTTTCAGAATCTTATGTTACGGTGCTGATGATGGTTCTATTTACACCTCTGCATCTGGTGGTATGACACCTTATTCATGGCAATGGTCAAATGGTGATGATAGTAGTTACGTTAACACACTTGATTCTGGAATGTATGCCTATACAGTCACAGATTCTAATGGCTGTACCATTTCAGACTCAGCTTTAATAATGGAACCAGCGCTACCTATTAGCAATAGTTTTGCAATTAATGATGCGAACTGTTTGGGCGGTGCAAATGGAGATCTAACGGCTCAACCTACTGGCGGTACTTCGCCATACTTCTATCAATGGTCTAACGGAGATACATTGGCATCAACATTCAACTTGGTAGCTGACACCTACTCTGTTGTAATTGCTGATAGCTTTAATTGTATGTTCTACGATACCGTTGTTATTAACCAGCCGAGTAGCCCAGATACGGCAATAACGCAACGAGTTAACATTTCATGTTTTGGATACGATAATGGAATTCTTACAGCTGAGTTTGTTAATGGTTATGCACCATATCAATTTGCTTGGTCAACCTCTGAAACAGCAGATTCCATATTCAACCTAACTCCGGGTGCTTATAGCGTTACAGTTATCGACAGCGTTGGATGTACGCAGGTTGCATTTGACACAATTCTAGAACCAGATACCTTGATAGCGACCATACTTGAGTTGGATAGTATTCAGTGTTTCGGAGACAACACCTCTAACTTATTTTCTCAAGTTACTGGAGGAACATCTCCATACGCATACAATTGGTCAACATCAGACACTACAGCTGAATTAGATTCTTTATTCATAGGATCTTATTCTGTAACTGTTTCTGATTTCAATGGATGTACTGACAGTTCAAACTATCTAGTTACACAACCAGACTCACTGGTAATAGATTCTTTATTCTATGGACCGGCAAGTTGTTATGGATTCAGTGATGCCATTGGTTTTGTATCTGCAAATGGAGGTAGTTTACCATACTCCTTTATGTGGTCTACGGGAGAGTCAAGTGATAGTGCTTTCACTCTTTCTGAAGGAAGTCAATCCGTTATCGTTACGGATATTTACGGATGTCAAGTTGATACAACTATGGTTATCTCGCAACCAGATTCACTGGTTGTAGACGTAAACGTTCTCAATCCAGCAAATTGCGACAATAGTTGGGATGGATCTCTAATTGCATCTGCAACTGGTGGAAATGGAGGATACCAATACATGTGGTCTAATACAGATGCTGATTCCATCTTGAATGATGCAATACATGGTACATATACCGTTACTTTGACAGATTCAAAAGGGTGCCTCGACTCAATGGATTACTACCTTCCATTTGAAAATAACAGTCCTTATTTGAACTTAGGAAACGATACATTCTTCTGTAACGATACTGTTTACACCCTTTCAGATCAAACTCAAAATGTAGATAAGGTCTGGAATAATTTTGAAACTAGTGATTCTATCACGGTATATCAAACTGGTGAATACTGGCTTGAAATAACAGACTCAGCAGGATGTATGAAAGCCGATACTATTTTGGTTGAAATGGTTTATCCTACTGAGTTTGATTTAGGAAATGATTCACTGGTTTGTACTGATCGAGGACTACAGTTGGTTGAACTTGGAACTGAAGGCTTTGTAACTTATAACTGGAGCACTGGTGACACAAATTCACATATCATAATAGCCAAGCCAGGCAATTATGCCTTGGAAGTTTCAAATGAATACGGTTGTTTAAGCTCAGACAGCATTAGGATTGACTATGGTAGATGTTTCGACCCGCTTGTATATCCTATTCCAACGGTTAACAACCTTTATGTAGAATGGCCAAGAGCTTTAGATGAAGATTTAAAATTCACTTTACTTTCAACATCAGGAGCTCTTATTTGGGAGAAAACAAGACCTGGTCAAATTCGTCATGAATTCCTAATGGAAGAAATAGGAGCAGGTTCATATTTCTTAATTATCGAAGGAAGTGACTTTAAAATCCAATATCGAATTGTAAAATCGTAAGCTACAAAGTATTATAAATCAAAATAAAATCACTAAGATTGTTAAATAACTAAGAATTGTCCTATGAAAAAATTAGCCATCATTGCCACAGCATTCCTACTTGTTTTTTCTGCATGTAATAACGATGAAGAGGAAGAAGTAACACCAACGGTTTCTGGCCCAACCAAGCCTACCAATATTGAGGTATATAGTGATGCAAGCGGGATTACAATAGGTGGCCCAAACTATGATGGAGTATTATCAGCCCACAAATTGCGTACTATAGCATACGGTGTTGATACAACAACTTTTGCTTCATCGGCAGCATTTTATCCATATACTGGAAACTATTACAATACTATTAATGCTGGAAATGTTAGCGTCAACAATAAAAGATTAGTTGAATATGGAAGTTACTACTACGGTCCTGATACAAATCAGACTTATAACTTCACAAACAGCATCGCATGGAATGTAGCTGGTGGTAATGGGTTTACTCCATTCAACACAACTATCAATGGATTCCCAATGGTTCCTGAGTTTAGTGCAAATGAATCCATCAATAGACAATCTACTTACTCCATTTCTTTGTTTAATGGTACAAGTGTCAATTGTGACATTATATTAGTAACTATTGTTCAAGATGGTGAGCCTAAAGCTTATCAAATAATATACACAAATGAGAATATCCCTAATTCAATCTCATTTAGGTCTCCACAACTACAAGGACTCGAAGAGACTGATATGATGCTTGGTAATTTTGCGATTTTACAAGTTGCTTATTACAACTCATTTGAAAACATGGAGGGAACTAAAAACATCCTATACCATAACGTAAGCTCTACAACTACAATTCTTGAGGTTGAATAGAGTTAAACCTCTTCAATAGTAAACCCGATCTCCTTCATTTCATCCCAGAAATCTGGATAGGATTTACTTACCACATCAGGATCTTGAATAATAACTGATTTCATTCTTAAAGCTAAAGGTGCAAAGGCCATCGCCATGCGGTGGTCGTTGTACGTAGCTATTTCAACTTCTTCAGGAATGTCTTCATCACCATCAATGACTAACTTCTGATCTCTGATGATTTCAACATCTGCGTTGATTTTAGACAACTCTTTTTGAAGGGCAGTTAATCGATCGGTTTCTTTGATCTTAAGTGTTTGAAGTCCTTCGATAATAGCAGATTTATTCAATGCTGCTATGACTACCGCCATAGTTTGAGCTATGTCTGGCGAGTAAATCAAATCGTATCTGCGCAATTGAATGGGACGTGGCTCTCCCTCTTTTACTACCCAAGTTTCATCTTCCTTGAAAATAGAACCAACTCCAAATCCGTTAAAAATTCTACATGTAGCAGAATCTGGTTGCAGCTTCGAGTTAGACAGATATTTCAGTTTTAAAGTACACTGTCTTGAAAGCGCAGCAAATGAATACCAATAGGATGCACTAGACCAGTCCGCTTCAATTTCAATGTTATTTGGAAAATCATAATCTCCAGGCTTGATCTTAACCACATCTCCTTGGTCATCAACCTGAATTCCTAACTTCTGCATGATTTTCAAAGTCATCTCAAAATAATGACGAGATACAGCATTCCCGCTTATTTCAAGTTCAACTCCATTTTGCGTATAAGGCGCAATCATGGCTACGGCAGATAAATACTGACTGCTAACCTCGCCACTAATTTTAATGTGCCCGCCTTTTAGATTGGCTCCTTTAATCTGAACTGGTGGATGACCCAATTCTCCTAAATATTCAATCTCAGCACCCATGTCTTTAAGTGCTTGCACCAATAAGCCAATAGGACGCTTTCGCATGCCTTCTTCAGCATTTAGAATGACTTTTCTTCCCGATTTAATAGCGTAGTATGCTAATAGAAATCGATAAGTGGTACCTCCTAATCCAACGTTAATTTCTTTAGCGTCTTCATCCTTTAATATTCGAATCAAGTTTTTAGTGTCAGTTGCATCAGACAAACCAATAATTGGAACATCTTCAGCTTCAGCTAATGCTCGAATAATTAAATATCTGTTGGAAATACTCTTGCTGGCGGGTAAGTTAACCTCACCATCTAAAACACGGTTTTCCGGTGCTGTAATCCGGTATCTTTTCATCGGTCAATATATGCTTGAATGGCTTCTACCACTGTATTTTCAGGAATCACTTGATCGAAAACGGATTTACCGATTTCTTGAATGAGCGAAAAATTCAAAGTGCTTCCCTCGTTTTTTTTGTCTTTATACATTAATGCAACAAGCAGAGAGATATCCTGTTCATTTACAGACACTAAATCAAATCTATTTTCTAATAATTGTAGAATCTCCTGAAGCGATTTATCATCTAATAACCCCAGTTTATTTGACAATAATGCCTCGCACCACATACCTGCAGCAACAGCCTCTCCATGTAACAATGGCTTTTGTTTTAAATGACTCCACGATTCAAAGGCGTGACCTATGGTATGACCAAAATTCAAAATTTTTCGTAGCCCTTCTTCTTTAAAATCAGATTGAACTACTTCATTTTTGATGGTGATTGATCGCAGTAAAATGGACTCCCAGTTGGTTTCATTTACATCACCAAGCTCATATTTCACCAACTCCCAATAATCAGCATCATAAATTAAAGCATGTTTATACACCTCAGCTGTTCCTGCGATCAACTCACGTTTAGGCAAAGTTTCTAGAAATACAGGATCAACATATACCGCTTTAGGATGAACAAAGATGCCAACCTGATTTTTCCAACCAGCTAGATTAACGCCAACTTTACCTCCTACAGAAGCATCAACCATTGAAAGTAGCGTTGTAGGAATATTGATAAAATCAACGCCTCTTTTGATTGTTCCGGCCATAAAACCACCTAAATCAGAAACCATTCCTCCCCCTAGGTTGATTACTAGAGATTTACGGTCGATTTCCAATTCAATTAATGATTTCCACAAAACTTCAAGAACCTCAACAGATTTCGATTCCTCACCAGGCTCAACTTCTAAAACCTCAGCATCTTTCAAAGAAGTCACATCATTGAAATCTAACACTGGCAAACAATGATCAAGCGTATTGGAATCTCCTAAAATGAAAATTTTACGATCGGCATATTGAGATGAGATAAACTCATTCAATGCATTAAACACGGAACCTAAATAAATGGTGTACTGGTCGGCTGGAATGATTTGAAATTGAGAATCCATTAGCAATCGCATTTTGGATTTTCATTCACAACAGCAATTTGAGTTAATGTAGCTAAAGAATCTGTTTCAAATTCTAGTTCAACACGAATCTCACGACTATTCTCTAACTCATATTTCACCACGTACATTTTAGGTATTTCTCGTGGTTTACTCTCACTAAAATCTACCATCCCCTTCTCGAGCAATTGCTCAATATCTAAAGAGGTGAGTTCATGACATTTGAGTAAACACAAATAATTATCTGGTTTTTGTAATGCACCATCAACTCGCATTGGAGCCATCACTCGTTCGTTTGGTGTCCAAGCCAAGTAATCTTTGGTGTTTCTATTTCTTAAAAACAATGCCCAAGCGAGCACACATCCTAAACCAACTCCAATAAAATAAACACGTAATTTTCTCCACATAACTTACAAAGCAGACATCAATAAGTCTAAATCTTTAAAAGGTAATCCGTAGGTTTCGCCAAGAAACTTATCCGTTAGGATTCCTTTGTACATATAAACACTTTTTCGGAGATTTTTCTTTTTGTAGATCAGGTTATCCAAACCAGCTTCTTCGCCTACAGCAGACAAAATGGGCGCAAAAATATTACTCAAGGCATATGACGCAGTTCTTGAAACTCGCGATGCGATGTTTGGCACACAGTAATGAACAACACCATGTTTCACAAAGGTTGGATATTCATGATTAGAAACCTCACTGGTTTCGAAACATCCACCTTGATCGATACTTACATCAACAATTACTGATCCTTTACGCATCAAGGCTACCATTTCTTCATTCACCACACAAGGCGTTCTTCCATGCTGCGGACGAATTGCACCAATAGCAACATCAGCTGTTTTGAGTGCATTAGCCAAAACTTTCGGCTGAATGGTACTGGTGTATAATCGAGCTCCAATACTGTTTTGAAGTCTGCGTAGCTTATAGGTATTATTATCAAAAATCTTTACTTGAGCACCAAGTCCCAAGGCTGCACGAGCGGCATATTCACCAACACTTCCAGCACCAATAATTACAACTTCAGTTGGTTTTACGCCAGTAATTCCACCCAACATAGCTCCTACACCACCATTGTAATTACTCAACAATTCGGCTGCAATCAATACTGAAGTATTTCCGGCAATCTCACCCATCGCACTGACAACAGGATAAGTACCTTCTTCATCCATGATATAATCCCAAGCAATGGCTGTTATCTTTTTAGCCATAATTTTCTTGAGAAAATCTTCAGGCTGAATGCTTAACTGAAGTGCCGAGATAAGCACTTGTTTATTTTGCATCAGCTCAATTTCGTCTAGTGAGGGAGGCTCAACTTTTAGTATCACTTTGGCTTGATACACTTCTTTAGTGCTTTCAACAATTCGAGCACCAGCTTCGCTGTAATCTCTATCGGTGAAATTGGCATTAGCTCCGGCTCCTGCCTCTACCCAAATTTCATGACCATTATTCACTAAGAAGGCCACCGATTCTGGTACAAGAGCAACACGATTTTCCTGAAAGGAAGTTTCTTTTGGAATACCGATGTATAATTTTCTTTCAGAGTCGGCAATGGCAACCATTTGCTCCTTTGGCATTAAAGATGCCTCTCTTGAAAGATTTTTAAGCATATCGTCTGATGGGTTCATGCACGCGTCAAATTTAAAATCCTGCTATCATCTGGTTGAGCAACTATCTCAATTTCAAGCACATCATCAGGTAAAAGACCTGACACACGCTCTGGCCACTCAATCAAACAAATTTCATCACTATAAAGATACTCTTCAAATCCTATATCGTAAGCTTCTTCTTCATTTTCGATGCGATAAAAATCAAAATGATAGATGCTTCCCTTTGGATAGGCATACTCATTAACAATCGAAAAGGTAGGTGAACTCACTTCATCGTTAGATCCTAATTGCTTTACCAATGAACGAATAAAGGTGGTTTTGCCGGCTCCCATTGAGCCGTGAAACAAAACCACCTTTTCAGCTTTTACATATTCAGCTACTTGAGCTGCAATATCTTCTATGTCGTTTTCTGTTGGTATTACCAATTGAAGATTCATCTACTTCGGACTTAATGTCACCAAAGGTACAATCATCTCCTCCAATGATACACCACCATGTTGAAATGTATCTTTATAATATTTCACATAGTGATTGTAGTTGTTTGGATAGGCAAAAAATTTATCCTCCAAGGCAAAAATCCAAGTACTACTCACATTTGATTTAGGTAACATCAACTCTTCAGGAGATCGAGAATAAAACACATCTTTCTCTCTGAAATCTAGATTCTTACCAATTTTATAACGCAAATTGGTGTTGGTATTTCTATCACCAATAACTTTTGATGCTGAGTTAACTCGAACTGTTCCGTGATCTGTTGTAATTACAACCTTACACTTAGCTTCAGCTATACTTTTGAACAGATCAAATAAAGGTGAATGCTCAAACCAGCTAACCGTTAAAGAGCGATAAGCACTTTCATCCGATGCCAACTCGCGAATTACTTCCATTTCTGTTCTAGCATGCGAAAGCATATCTACGAAGTTGTAAACGATTACATTCAAATCGTTAGTCATGAAGTTTTGGAAATTGTCTGCTAACTTCTTCCCAAAGCGCAAATTGGTTACTTTGTTGTAACTCATTTTCTTGTTCACTCCACTTCGTTTCATGAGGTTTTCCAAGAAATCTGCCTCGTGGCTGTTTTTACCATCGCCATCTTCATCTTTCCACAAATTCGGGAACATGCGTTGAATGTCAAGCGGCATCATACCAGCAAACAAAGCATTACGCGCATAGTGGGTTGCCGTTGGTAAAATACTGAAGAATGTATCTTCTTCATCTACTCTAAAGTAATTCTCAAATATGGGACGAAGGGCTCTCCATTGATCCAATCTTAGATTATCAATCACAACCAAAAACACGGGTTGGTGACTATCCTCTAAAACGGGAAAAACACGATCCTTAATCACTTGATGACTCATCAACGGAGCATCTTCATCAGTTCCGGAAACCCAATCGGTGTAATTATCTGAAATGAATTTTCCGAATTGTGCATTGGCTTCAGTCTTTTGCATTTGAAGCACTTCTTGCATACCAGAATCGTTGGAACTATCTAATTCCATTTCCCAGTACACCATCTGCTCATAAACTTCTTTCCACTCTTCAACATCTAGGCGATCCATCAATCGCATTCCAATTTTTCGGAATTCTTGCTGATAATTTGAAGTCGTTTTTTCACTCACCAATCTGCGTGTATCCAAATTCTTTTTAATGGAAAGCAAGATTTGTTTCGGATTGACTGGCTTAATCAAGTAATCAGAAATTTTTGATCCAATCGCATCTTCCATGATTTCCTCTTCTTCGCTTTTGGTAATCATGATGATTGGCGTTGAAGGATGCGTAGATTTCATACGATTCAGGGTTTCTAAACCTGAAATCCCTGGCATATTTTCATCTAGGAAAACAATGTCTACTTGATTTTCATTCAACAGATCTATGGCGTCTTCTCCGTTGTTGGCCGTAAGCACTCGATAATCTTTTCCTTCTAAAAATAAGATATGAGGCTTCAATAATTCAATTTCGTCATCGGCCCATAATATTGTGATATCCATGTGTATGATCTGTTTAGCTAGTTTTGTTGTTGAAATCAAAGCCACATAGGCTTCAATTACGAATTTAATAACCTTTATCAGGTGGAATTATCTCACACCAGTAAACGTAAAATATTTAACGACCCGATATACGGGTTTATTACCATCCCCAACGATTTAGTGTTCGATTTAATTGAACACCCCTACTTTCAACGTTTGCGCAGAATAACTCAACTCGGATTAAGCAATATTGTTTACACCGGAGCTAATCATACTCGTTTTCAGCACACTTTGGGTGCAATGCACTTAATGACTCGCGCTATTGATACCTTAAGATATAAGGGAAATGAGATTACAGACGAAGAAGCCCAAGGAGCAATAATCGCCATCTTACTTCACGATATTGGGCATGGACCTTATTCGCACACCTTAGAATTCAGCTTAGTAAAAGGAGTTGGACACGAGCATATTTCAACGCTTTTCATGGATGAATTGAACCGTCAGTTTGATGGTCAGCTTTCATTAGCAATTGAAATATTTAAAGGAACGTATCACAAAAAATTCCTTCATCAATTGGTAAGTAGCCAGTTAGACACAGACCGATTGGATTACCTGAAAAGAGATAGTTTTTTCACAGGAGTTTCAGAAGGTGTTATTGGATCTGAACGCATTATCACCATGCTGAATGTAGCAAACGGAGATATTGCTGTTGAGGCTAAAGGAATTTATTCTATCGAGAAGTTTCTTGTTGCCAGACGCATTATGTATTGGCAAGTTTATTTGCACAAAACAGTTCTTGCGGCTGAAATGCTTTTGATTAACATTTTGAAAAGAGCTAAAGATTTAGCTTTAGATAAGCAGATGTTGTTTGGAAGTCATGCGCTTAAAGAGTTTTTGTACAACGATCATACACGTCACGATTTTAAATCGAATCCGAACTTACTCAACACATTTGCTCAATTAGACGATTACGACATCATGGGAGCTATTAAAGTTTGGGCTAATAATCCCGACTTTATTTTAAGCACACTCTGTCAACAATTAATCAATCGGAATTTGTTTAAAGTTGAAATCAGCAAAGAGCCATTCAGTAATGACGTAATGAATGAAAAGCTCGATTTCATCACCAACAAAATGAATTTATCATCGAGAGAAGAAGCCGAATATTTCGTGTTTACTGATCGAGTGATCAACAGAGCTTACAGTCAAGGTGCAGATCACATCAATATTTTGTTCAAAGATGGCACTGTAAAAGACGTTACAGAAGCCGCTGATTTGCTGAATATTTCAGTATTGAGCAAGCCTGTAACCAAGTACTTCTTCTGTTACCCAAAAATCATTTAAATTTGGCGCGCTCTTGTGTTGAAAAGTTGGCCTAAGCATTCCCTGAAATCGTGAGATACATGACTACTTTTGCCTGAAGAATCAATCAAGGAGCTATTAAAACCAGACATGCATGGAATTTTCGGCAGGTCAAATTGCAGAACTCATACAAGGCGAATTACAGGGTAGTGAATCTATCACGGTAAATAACTTATCTAAAATAGATCAAGGTGTGCCAAACACGTTGTCTTTTTTATACAATGCCGAATTTGCCAATCATTTATATACAACTGATGCCAGTGTAATTATCACTAGCAAAGGCATTAATCTAACTCAAGAATTGGCAGCTGACAAAGCTGTGATTTGGGTAGATGATGCACGTATGGCATTTGCTCAAATTTTGAGTGTATACAAACAACAACGCCAACAAAGCAGAAAAGGAATTCATCCAACAGCTCATATTGATGAGTCTGCTAAAATTGGAGAAAACGTTTACATCGGCCCTTATGTTATTGTTGAATCCAACTCAACAATTGGCGATAACACTTTTGTTTACGCCAACACCACAATTGGTGAAAACGTACAAATTGGATCTGATTGTTTGATATACACCAACGTGAGTGTTTACGATGATTCTGTAATTGGAAACGATTGTATTCTTCAATCGGGTGCGGTAATTGGTGGCGATGGATTTGGATTCCAACCCAATCAAGAAAATAACTACACCAAGATTGTTCACATAGGAAATGTGATTTTAGAAGATCACGTTGAAATAGGTGCCAATACAACAATTGATAAAGCAACTTTAGGTTCTACCATCATTCGCAAGGGTGCTAAATTGGATAACTTAATTCAAGTTGGCCACAACGTTGAGATTGGTGAGAACACAGTAATTGCAGCCCAAACGGGAGTTGCTGGAAGTACAATTATTGGCAAAAACTGTATGATTGGTGGACAGGTAGGATTTGCTGGTCATCAAAAAATTGCAGACGGAGTTAAAATTGCTGCTAAAACGGGTGTGCCAAAAGACCTTGAAAGTGAAGGCATATTCCAAGGCATTCCTGCAATGCCAATTGGCGACTTCAGAAGATCGCATGTGATGTATAAAAACTTACCTAAGTTAGGAAGTGACATCAAAGAATTGAAAAAAGAGCTCGAAGAGCTTAAATCGAAAAATAAATAGACTTCTCATTATTGCATTATGGCTGAGAACCAAAGAACGCTAAAGAGTGAAGTAACATTCAACGGAGTAGGATTACACACAGGAAAACCTGTGAAAATGGTAGTTAAACCTGCACCGGCAAATCATTGGTACAAATTTAAACGCGTTGACCTTGATGGTGAACCACTCATTAAAGCAGATGCCGACAATGTGTTTATGACGCAAAGAGGCACTAGCTTAAAACAAAACGGTGGTGAGGTTCATACAACTGAACACATTTTATCTGCATTATATGGTTTGCAGATTGATAATGCCCTCATCGAAGTTGATGGTCCTGAAATTCCAATAATGGATGGTAGTGCTCGCGAATTTGTTGAGCAATTTTTAGCTGCTGGTTTCGAAGAGCAAGATGCAGAAAGAGTTTACTTCGAATTGGAAGAAAACTTGAAATATGAGAATTTAGAAAAAGAAGCTGAAATTTTAGCTGTTCCAGATCCAGAATACCGCATCACAGTAATGGTTGATTACAACTCTCCATTATTAGGTACTCAACACGCTATGATGTACAACATCAATGAGTTTGTTGATGGTATTGCTTCATGTAGAACGTTTGTTTTCTTACGTGAATTGATGCAATTGGTAAATGCTGGATTAATCAAAGGTGGTGATGTAGACAATGCCATAGTAATGGTTGACACCGATTTGAGTGAAGCAGAAAAAGAAAAATTAGCTCAAACATTTGATAAGCCTGCAAGCTTGCTTCAAGAAACAGGAATTGGCATTTTAAACAATGTTGATTTACGTTTCGAGAATGAGCCTGCTCGTCATAAATTATTAGACATTGTTGGTGATTTAGCATTGGTTGGAATGCCAATTAAAGCGCACATTTTAGGTGCTCGCCCAGGTCACTCAAGCAATGTTGAATTTGCTAAAGTTTTAAAAGAGCAAATCAAAAAACAGAAAAAAGCAGCTCCTAAATTCGATTTAGATAAAGAGCCTCTTTTCGACATCAACGAAATCACTCGCATTTTACCTCATCGCTACCCAATGTTATTGGTAGACAAAATCGTTGATTTGGTAAAAGACGATTACGTTGTTGGTGTTAAGAATGTAACCCGCAACGAAGAGATTTTCAATGGTCACTTCCCTGATGAGCCTATTATGCCAGGTGTTCTTATTGTTGAAGCAATGGCACAAACTGGTGGATTCTTGATTTTGGCTCACGTTGATGATCCTACTGAATACTCAACCTACTTCATGAAGATTGACAACGTTAAGTTCAAGCAGAAAGTAGTTCCAGGAGATGTTTTAGTTTTAAAACTAGAATTACTTACTCCAATAAGAAGAGGAATTGCTCATATGAAAGGAACCGCTTACGTTGGAAATAACGTTGTTGCTGAAGGCGAACTTCTAGCACAAATTGCTAAAAAAACAAACTAAATGGGTATAAGCACGATGGCACAAGTACATCCTGATGCCAAAATTGGTAAGGATGTTACTATTGAAGCATTTGCTACAGTATACGCTGATGTAGAAATTGGCGATGGTACTTGGATTGGACCAAATGCTGTTATCATGGACGGTGCCCGTATTGGTAATAATTGCAAAGTATTTCCAGGAGCAGTTATCTCAGCTGAACCTCAAGATTTAAAATATCAAGGCGAAAAATCCATCACTACTATTGGAGATAACACAACCATTCGCGAGTGTGTTACCATCAATAGAGGTACGGTTGACAAAATGGAAACCCGTGTTGGAAACAACTGCCTTATTATGGCTTATGTGCACATTGCACACGATACTTTTATTGGTAATCACGTAATTATTGCAGTTGATACAGTACTTGCTGGTCATATGGTAATTGAAGATTTTGCCATTATTGAAGGTATTTCTGGAGCACAACAATTCTTACACATTGGAGCGCATTCATTTATTGCTGCTGGATCTTTGATTCGCAAGAATGTACCTCCTTTTATTAAATGTGCTCGTGAGCCCCTAACTTATACAGGAATTAACGCTATCGGATTACGCAGACGCGGGTGGGCTGAAGAAACAATCAAAGAGATTGAAGACATCTACCGCACCCTTTATATCCGTAATGTGAATATTTCAAAAGCACTTCAAGAAATTGAAGCCAACTACCCAGATAGCGCACACAAAACTCACATTCTAGAGTTTATCCGAAGCTCAGAAAACGGCATCGTTAAACGTCCGTAATTATGGAAATCCGGCTGGAGAATACGGGGAAACGCTTCAACCGGGAGTGGATATTTCGTGGAATGAGCAAATCATTCCAAATCAATCAATCTTACGCTGTTTTAGGCAGTAATGGATCTGGTAAATCTACCCTACTTCAAATGGTTTGCGGTTTTGCAAGACCATCAGAAGGCGAGGTTTACGGATTGATTAACGATCAAAGAATTGAGCAAGATCAATTGTTCAGACATATCAGTTTAGCTACTCCATACTTGGGTTTGTATGAAGATTTCTACTTGAATGAAATCTTGGATTTTCATTTCAAATTCAAATCGTTAAACCCAGAAGTTGACACCAAAAACATTCCTGAATTACTTCAACTTAGTCATGCATTAAACAGACCAATCAAGCAATTCTCTAGTGGGATGAAGCAGCGTGTTAGACTGGGACTAGCTATATTAAGCGATACACCATTTTTATTCTTAGATGAGCCAACTTCTAATCTAGACCAACGCGGTAAAGATTGGTATGGAGCATTGGTTCAAGAGTATGCAAAAGATCGCATGATCATGGTGTGCAGCAATCATCAACAAGAAGAAATCTTCTTTTGCCAAGAGCAAATCGAAATAGAAGAATACAAACCACAATCAAAGTCAAAATAGTACATTCGCAATCGTAAAAATTTGAGTAATGGCTTCAACATCAGATATCCGCAACGGATTGTGTATCCGTTTTAATCACGACATTTATCAGATCAAAGAATTCTTACACGTAAAACCGGGTAAGGGCGCTGCATTTGTTCGTACTAAACTTAAGAGTTTAACTTCTGGAAAAGTGTTAGACAACACCTTCCCTTCAGGTGCTAAAATTGAAGAAGTTCGCGTTGAAACTCGCGAATATCAATTCTTGTACAAGGATGGACAAGGAATGCACTTCATGAACAATGAAACATTTGAGCAAACTTTCTTAGACGAGCAAATGATTGACAATGCTGACCTTTTGAAAGAAGGTGTAAGCGTTAAAATCTTATTTGATTCTGAAACTGAAAAACCATTAACGGTTGAATTGCCAAACGTAGTTGTTCTTGAAATCACTTACACTGAGCCAGGAATTAAAGGTGATACAGCTACAAACACTTTGAAACCTGCAACTATGGAAACTGGCGCTGAAATTCGTGTTCCATTGTTCTGCAACGAAGGCGACAAAATAAAAATTAAATCAGACGACCGTTCTTACCAAGAGCGCGTAAAAGAATAAGCTAACTCGATTTAGCAGATACAAAGCGTAAGGTTTCTCTCCTTACGCTTTTTTTATGTCTATCCACTTGATGAAATACCGAAATAATGTAATCTTGCGAATAACAAAAGCTGAAGAATCATGAAATATCCAACTCCTCAAACACTTGAAAATGTAGCTCAAATTATCAATGCTCAATACGTTGGCGATCCCAATTTTGAAGTATTGGGGCAAAATGAAATTCATGTGGTTGAGCCAGGAGATATTGTTTTTGTTGATCATCCAAAATACTACGATAAAGCACTTGAATCTGCTGCTACCATTGTATTAATCAACAAAGAAGTGGAGTGCCCAGAAGGAAAAGCTTTATTGATTAGCGATGATCCTTTCCGTGATTTCAATAAACTAACCAAGCACTTCAATCCTTTTATTGCGAGTTCAGCTCACATTGATGATTCTGCTATCATTGGAGAAGGAACTGTAATTCAACCAGGTGTTGTAGTTGGGCCAAATGTTACTATTGGTAAAGATTGTATTATCCATGCAAATGCTGTTATCAATTACAACTGTATTATCGGTAACGAAGTAATCATCCACTCAAACGTTGTAGTTGGTGGCGAAGCTTTTTACTACAAGCGCAGACCAGAAGGTTACGATAAGCTTTTATCAGGCGGACGAGTTGTTTTAGAAGATCAAGTTGAATTGGGTGCTGGAACTACAATTGACCGTGGAGTTAGTGGCGATACAACCATTAAAAAAGGATCTAAAATCGATAATCTTTGTCACATTGGTCACGACACTATAATTGGCGAAAACTGCTTATTTGCAGCTCACACAGGAGTTGCAGGCTGTACTGTTGTTGGAAATGATGTTACGATGTGGGGACGTGTTGGTGTAACCAGCGGAATTACAATTGGAGATAAAGCTGTTATCCTAGCATGCTCATGCATTTCTAAATCGCTTGAAGGCAACAAAACTTACTTTGGAACACCAGCTGAAGAAGCTCGTGGAAAATGGCGTGAATTGGCTGCAATTCGTCAACTTCCTGACGCTTTACAGAAACTAAAATCACTTTGATAATTGGTTAGAATCTTCGGTTGGAGATTCTTCTATTCTTTCACCGTAAACATCAAAAGCTACAATGATTGCGATGAAGCCCCAGAATGAAATAGCTGCTTTGTCTTGATCTAGGTAGTTATTTAATGTACCGTGAATGAAATACGTGGCCAAACTGATTAAAACAGCCAAAAGTAAATTGGCTTGATCTCTATTTTTAAGCTTGTAATACAGTGGAATTCCGCGAGCAAAAATGGCCACAATTATGAGTAGAAAAGCTGCTAGGCCTAAAACGCCTTGTTCTGCCATTCTACCGAAATACTCGCTATGAGCATTTCCTAAATTACCAAAGTTGGTTGAGATCACTGTTAGTTCAGAAGAACGCTGATAAGGTGCATATAAAAAAGAATAGGTTCCGGGCCCTTTCCCTAAAACAGGATTTTCGGCAAACATCCGAAATGCGCAACTCCATCTATTCAAACGTTCTAGATTAGAAGCATCTGTTGCTACGTTTGAAATAGACTCAACGTGCTCCGCTAAATCACCAGAAGAATCTTGGCGGTTCTTCTCTAACTTATGCATGATTTCAGTTTGAAATCCGAAAATAAACGAGCCTCCAACAATGGCTACAATGCCCACAATCCACCATCTAATTCTGAAATGAATTAGCCCCCAAAGAACCATTCCTCCAACCAAGCTAACCCAAGCGGCACGAGTTAGTGAAGCCACAACTCCAACAAACAAAATCAAGAAGAAAACTCCTGATAAAATCTTGGTGTTTATATCATATGACTTGCGAAACATATACGCAAAAAATATCGGAATGTAAAAAGCTAACATCGCTCCATAAATGGTATGATCTTTAAAGAACGGTTGCATAACCCAGTGAGCAGCTTGTTCATCAAATCCACGAGCAGCCTGACGAGCAAGCGTGTAGATAATTACTCCGGCAAACGGAATAATGTACATCCACATGTATTTGTTCACCAAGTCGGGATACTTAAACATTTGAACTCCAACAAAGAAGAATGGGATAATAAACCACAATCTGGCTAAGAAAAACTTAACCGAAACCATCGGTAATTCACTCGTAAGAGCTGTGATTAAAATCCAAAAAAGGAAGAGTAAAATCGCTCCAGTAATGGGGTTTTTCAGGATCTTAAAATCGTAGTTCATTTCATAGAGCTGACGAATCAGAAAAACCAACATGGCACCAAATAACAATGGATCTGTAGGTACAGATAATCCAAAACCACCACCTACATCTTCAATATTTAAAGAGATTGGAACGCTAAAAGTGATTAATAAAAGGAGCCAGTGTAGTCTAAATAAAGCAACGGAAATAATAGCTAGTGCGGCTGGTATAGCTATCACCCAATACACCTCTAAATGAAGGAACAGAGAGATAAGTAGAACAAAAAGTCCTACGCCACCATACAACCACTTTTCTTTCCAGGCTTGAATCACAATTACTTGATGTCCTTAGAAAAACGTTGGTAGTTTTCAACTGCGATAATCGTAAGTACAGCTAATAGAAGTGCACTTAAAGTAGATACAACAACAATTAACCAGCGAACAGGATAAGCTTTCTTTTCTGATGCTGTTGCTTCGTTTACAATGAACTTATGCGTTACATTTTGAGTAGCGTCTACTTTGGTTTCATCGTATTTACCTTTCAATAAAACCAAACGTTCACGCATAAACTCCAAGTTCTCTGTCATGGATTTATATGCAGATCCATATTTAGCTAATGTGTCTAGTTTAGACTCAAGCGTTTTTACAACGTTTTGCTTGCCAGCAGCAATAGCTTCGTAATATACTTTGGTAATCTGATCAATTTGTTTGTCGTACTCTTGAACCCCTTTTTGACGAAGAATGGTTAATGAATCATCCAAATCTTGCATGTATTCAACCATGTCGGTGTATTCTTTTTCGATAACCACTAAAGCTTCAGTTGCTCTTTTACGCAACATCTCATTCTTTGTGCTATCTACTAAAGCGGCAATGTCATTCGCAATATTCATTGCCATAACTGGGTCAGTATCTAGAACATCAACACGAATTGAGTTAAATTCCGTTCTTTTAAAACTCACGTTACTTTCCCAAGTTTTACCCAATTTGGTTTGAGCTAAATCACCTTGCGGATCAATTTCATAATGCTCCATCAAATTGTACTTACCCCAAATTTTCCATTTGATTTTATCTGAGTTTAAGATCTGAAGCATCGCCTCCGCTTGCTCTTCTTCACCAAATGTTGAGATATCATTTTTGGCTCCTGCATCTAACGTCATTACCGCTTTTGAAAGCGAGCTACTTTGTGCCGGGAAGAAAATAACAGTCGACAGGTATTTATTGGTAATCATTAATGAAACGCCAGCAGAAATAAGTGCTGCAGCAATACCAACGATTAAAAGCTGCTTACGCCATTTGATTAGAAAAACGAGTAGGTTGGAAGAATCAAACTCCGACTTGTTCGGGTTTACATCAGACATGTGCTACGAATTTAGGGTGTCAAAAATAGCATTTTAATATTGCCGAGAATGTTACGATTTCATCAAGCGAAAAACCTCTTTAATATCGATTATGCGGAAGATAAACGCCAAAAGAATCATACTTATTATGTAGGCAACTGCGCTTATTAATGTTTGATACCCTAAGTGATGAGCTACCCAAGCAGAACCAGTAGATATCAACATGAATATCAATAGCTTAAGTATCGATTGCTTTGATATACTTATCTCAAATATTTTCCAAGCCTTACCAAACTGTAGAAGCATAACTGCAAACTGAGTCACCATGGTTGCAATTGCAGCACCCCAAGCACCGTATTCGGGAATCAGTGAAGCATTGATTATCACATTGGCAATTAAACCGATTAATGATGTAACATTTAACAGACGTAAGTTTCCATTTGCTGTTAAAAGTGTTCCATAGATGTACAGTGTTGAAACTGGAATTAACACGATCATCAATAACCCCAAAACTCCAGCAGTTTCATCAACCTGATTTGTAAACATGACTTCTGAAATAGTTGACTGAAATGTAAAACTGGCTACCACCAAAATAAAAACGGGGATCATCAATGTTTTAGATGCTAGTTTCACCAAAGGTCTTACATCTAATTTTTCGGCAATTTGTCTGGAAAACATCGGAAGCAAAAGCGATGAAAACAAAAAACTAATCATGGTTGCTGCTTCATACAACTTATAACCTTGGGCATAAATCCCGGCTTCTAAAGCTCCTTCTGCATGCATGCTTTCTAACATCACACCATCAATTCTACTGTAAGCACTCATAATCAAGCCGAGCAGCGCAAACGGAAGGCTTTTTTGAGCGATGTTCTTAATGACCCCCACTTCAAATCGAAGTTGAATCTTCCCAGCTTGCACCAATAAAACACCCCACAAAAACAGAATAGTTACCACATAAGAAGCTGTTTGCGCCCAGGCAAACCACTCTATTTGAAATTGACTTTCTTGAAACCAAAGCAGGTAACCACAAATCGCAATCATTAAAACCCGATCGGCAATTGACGCAACGCTGTCCCATTTGAATAGATGTAACCCACCAAGGTTACTCCTCAAGAAAAGTAGAAATGAATTCAAGAATAAGTTCAGTCCAACAATGCTTAAAAGATAGAGGTAAAACGCATCGTAATGCATAATTCCATATCCAATTCCGTAAAGCAAAACCATGTAAACTACACCCAAAATCAACTTGAGTAAAGCCATGTTGGCAAAGTGATTTCGATAAAATTCAGGATCTTGAGCTACATTTCTGTTGTTGTAATTCTGAATCCCGATATCCAATACAATCTGAAAAATGTAAGAGAGATTTAGAACGGTGAAGTAAACACCATATCCTTCAGGACCAACCGCATTTTGAACGCCAACATTCACTCCCAAAATCCAAAATGGCTTTACGAGGATATTGAGAAATAAAAGAAACGCCAGATTCCGAATAAACGATTGTTGCACAGGAATGAAGTGTTATTGCGGAATAAAAATAAAGTTTTGTGTGTGATGTACCTCCGGATTGTAATTTACCGGAACTCCATTTTCAGCTACTTGACAAGAATACCCCAAACTTTTTAAGAACTCGAAACACTTGTCGCGATTCTCATTCTCCCACAATTCAGTGTAAATAATGGGTTTGTACTTCTTAAGTGTTTCTTCAGCTCCAACTAAAGCAAAGTATTCGAAATTCTCTACATCCAACTTAATTCCAACAACGGGTTCATCTTGCTTCAAAACCATTTCATCTACTCGATGAATAGGTACTTTGTATCGCGAGCCTTGATTGAATTCAGTTATCGAATCGTGCACAACGTGGCTCAACCCTTGTTTTTTAACGTCATCCACTTCGGGAATCACCATCTCCACTTCACCAGATTCAATGCCAACGGCACATTCCCAAACAATCACATTTGCCCAACCAAAAGTGCGTTGTGCATAATACAACGCTTGCAAGTTTTGCTTGAGTGGCTCAATTGCCCAAACATGATTTCCATGTTGATTGATGAAATGAGTCATCACACCTAAATTGGCACCAATATCCAATACCAAACCTTTGGATGGAAGCAGTTCTAAAAAGGTAAAAAAGTCGTTTTCTTTTTTATCCCATTTAATGGTTCTGATTTTAAAGTTGGCAAACAGCCTTAAATAGCGCTCAAAACCAAGCAGCTTTTGAAGTATGTATTGAACCTTTGTTTTCAAGGGTAGCAAAGATAGTTTTTCAGTTGTGCGAAATAGGAAACGAATAAAACGATTGCTTCTTATACTTTAGCGCTCGAAAATGAGAACACAAATAGCTGTAAATACCCGTTTGTTGCTTCCAAATAAATTGGAAGGCATTGGTTGGTTTACCTACGAAACATTAAAACGCATCACAACCAATCATCCTGAGGTTGATTTTCACTTCTTCTTCGATCGGGAATATAATGAGCAATTCATTTTCAATTCCAATGTTCACCCACATATTATTTATCCATCGGCCAGACATCCCATTTTGTTTTACACCTGGTTTGAATGGCGATTACCACCTAAACTCAGAAAACTAAAAGCCGATTTATTTCTCTCTCCTGATGGCTATCTCAGCCTAAATAGTGAGAAAAAACAGTTGGCCGTTATTCACGATATATACTTTGAACACTATCCACAATACTTACCGCTGGGAGCTAGATATTACTTGAAATACTACTTCCCGAAATTTGCTCATAAAGCCAATCGAATTGCTACCGTTAGTGAGTTCAGTAAGAATGATATTATTGGACAATACGGAACTGAGGCCGATAAAATTGATGTGGTTTACAACGGTGCAAGCAAGGCTTTTAGACCGCTTTCACCAACAGAAAAAACACAGGCTAGAGATCAATTTGCAAACGGACTCCCCTACTTCATTTATGTTGGTGCACTCCAACCGCGCAAAAACACAGCGAGCTTATTACAAGCTTTTGATCAATTCAGAGAAGCTACCGACAAGCCCATGAAATTGGTTTTAACGGGTGAAAAAAAATGGTGGGGAAAAGATCAGGAAAGTGTTTACCAAAAGATGAAATACAAAGCTGATGTTCACTTTTTAGGTCGCGTAGAACCTGAAGAACTTTCATTGGCTATGGGTGGCGCTGAAGCATTGACTTACATTTCCTTTTTTGAAGGATTTGGTATTCCAATTTTAGAGGCCATGCGCAGCGAAGTTCCAGTTTTAACATCAGGAATTACAAGCATGCCAGAAATAGGTGGCGATGCAGCTGTTTATTGCTCTCCATTTGACATTGATAGTATTGTAGATGGCATGAAAGAAGTCACCAATCCACTTAGAAGAACCGAATTGATAACTGCGGCCAAAGTTCAACGCCAGAAATTCAGTTGGGATTTAACGGCTGAGAAACTGTGGAAATCTGTTGAATTATGTCTGGACTAAAACCCTATTACTCCAAAGGATTAGCCGAAGCTGGTTGCGATGAAGCCGGAAGAGGTTGTTTAGCTGGACCAGTTGTTGCAGCTGCTGTGATATTACCAGAAAAGTTTGATTTACCACTTCTCAACGATTCTAAACAGATTTCAGAAAAGAACAGAAATATCCTTCGCGTTGAAATTGAAAAACAAGCGTTGGCCTATGCCGTAAGCTTTGTTCCACCAACCAAAATTGACGAAATCAACATTCTTTGGGCTAGTATTTTCGGGATGCATCAAGCATTAGATGAACTAAGCATTAGGCCAGAACATATTTTAGTGGATGGCAATAAGTTCAAGCCTTATCCTTTTACGCCACATTTATGCGTAGTTAAAGGCGATTCTAAATACGCTTCAATAGCTGCGGCTAGTATTTTAGCAAAGACTTATCGCGATGAATTGATGCAAAAACTACATGCTGAATTCCCGCACTACGATTGGGCTACCAACAAAGGATATCCAACCAAAAAACACAAGCTAGCCATTCAAGAACATGGCATAACTTTACACCATCGAAAATCGTTTAAGTTGATATGAAAACGAGATGGCTAATCGGGTTATTATTGATCGCTCAACAAGCATTAGCAACTCATTTTGTTACTCTTCCCATCTACAAGCAAGACACGCTCATTCAATCCATTTGGAAAGGCCAACAAATCACGGATAAATACGATGGTGCATTTCTTGAACTGTACCTAACAGATACGCTTCTTGGTACTGTTAATGAAGATTTGGTCAGAGCTATTTATCAGCTTTCAAAACAATATGATTACCAACCTAAACTGTATCCAAATCTTGAATCTGTTAAAGTAGATCACGAATCTGTCTCACTTTATTTTTCGGAGAAAAGACCCCAAAAAATAGAATCATTTCGGAATGAAATAACGGCCTCACTCACATCGGCTTTTGCAGAAAAAGTCACTTTTCATTTTAACGACACCGTTTTTCAAGCTACTTCAGATTCCATCAACATCCCTCGTTTGAGATTGGTAGACCCAGCAATTAGTACTGATTTTAACCAGCCGAAAGAAATTGTAACGGTTGTTGAAGAGCAATCAAGCGAATCGTTTTTTCAAAGTATCCAAACTCTGGTTCTCATTCTGATATTGCTAATGGTTATCCTTACGTTTGTATGGATATTCAAAACTCGAAAAGGTTAATCAATTCATGTTTCGTTTAGTAGCAACACTTTTTATTTCAATCGTTTTATTCTCTTGTTCATCATCACCTGATCAAGAAAAATCTTCTCC
The DNA here is from genome assembly GCA_913045895.1 of uncultured Flavobacteriales bacterium. Classification (GTDB taxonomy): domain Bacteria; phylum Bacteroidota; class Bacteroidia; order Flavobacteriales_G; family Salibacteraceae; genus UBA6049. Next base: position 28,012 of record CAJWSQ010000006.1, read on the forward strand.
TAAAAAAGAAGCTAAAACTCAAGTAAAAGAAAAAGCCACAACTCAAAAGAAGGCCGAACCAAAGGAAGAAAAGTACCCTACTTTAACCAATGAAACTGTTGTTGACTTCATGAAAGAATACGGGAAAAAAAATCCCGAAACGTTGGTAAGATTAGAAACCGAGTATGGCAATGTAAAAATTCGATTATACGAAAACACGCCCATCCACAGAGCTAATTTCATTTACCTCACCAAACGAAAATATTTCGACCAAACACAATTCTATCGTGTAGCCAAGGAGTTTGTTTGTCAGGCTGGAAACTCAGATGATTGGGAAACACAGTATACCCGAAAAGACATTGGCATGTATACGTTACCAGCAGAATTACCAAAAGAAAATGTTCACACTTACGGAGCTGTTGCAGCAGCTAGAAGCTACAACGACAATCCTGAAAAGCTCTCGTCTCCTTACGAGTTTTACATCATTATGGGACCAACCTTTAATGAACCAACCATGCGCATTTACGGGAAAGAATATAACGTAGAGTACAGCCCTGAGCAAATTGAACTTTACGGAACAATTGGTGGTCAACCGAGTTTAGATCAACAGCACACCGTTTTCGGAGAGGTAATTGAAGGCATGGATGTGATTGAGGAGATCAACAAAGTTGAAGTGGATAGCCGTGAATGGCCCAATAAAGAAATCCCAATTAAAGTTCGGATTGCCGAATGATTTTCAAAATTGGTTGTGGATAATCTAAATTCAAACACAAGTTATTGCGCACTTTATCCCCTTACTTTTACCAAGTAATTAGATCGGTATGACTAGAAAAATTCTTGTTGGCATATTATCAATCGTTGTTATTGGCGGATTAGTTGGTGGCTACATCTTCCTTAAAAACCGTCAGAAACCAAACCAAGAAACACTTTCATTCATCCCTTCTGACGCACTCGTTATTTGGCGAAATTCAAATCCTATTGAAACTTGGCATCGCCTTTCAAACAACAGTATTCTTTGGGAAGAGATGAAATACATCACTTCTGTTAGCAAGGCCGATATTGAATTACGATACTTGGATTCTATTTTGACTAATGCTCCTGAGTTGAATGAAATTTTAGAAGCTGAGCCGCTTTACCTTTCATGGCATCCAACAGGAAATAACAATGCTACTTGGCTAGCCACTTTGGGAAGTTCTAATTTATTTGACATTTCAGATTTCAAGCAATTTTTAAAAAATTCTGAGATCAACACAGAGCAAAGAACCTTTCAAGAGCACACCTTATACTCGTGGAAATGGAAAACCAATACCTTCCATTTTTACCTGAACAACAACTTGCTTTTACTTTCACCAAGCGGCCCGATGTTAGAAAAAGCGGTGCTTCAATTAAACAGCGAAGTTTCTCTTTTACACAACAAAGAATTCATGAAAGTATACAACACCGCTGGATCTCCAGAGCACGGTGTTATTTTCTACAACTATCAATCGATTAGTCATTTGCTACTCCCATTCGTAAAATCGAATGGCGTTGATTATGCAAAAAGCAGAGTCAACCACTTTGGAACTTGGGCTGTTCAAGATGTTTTATTGAAATCGAATGAGGTGATGACTAGTGGTTTTTCAACCTACACTGATACTTTAGGACAAACCTTAAGTTGGTTTGAAGATCAAAAACCAGAAGATCATGATTTCATTGAAGTCATTCCGCAAAACACAGCCGCATTTATCCATTATGGTTTTTCGAATTTGAACCAATGGTTCGAGAAAAAAAGAGCTGCTCAAGAATTGAGTGGTCAGCTTTTCGCCTTTGACAAACAAATGGCCGACCTTGAAAATCAATACAATTTCACTTATCAAAACCATTTGTTTAGCTGGATGGAACACGAAGTTGTGTGTGGAGCTTTAGAAGGCCGAGATACCATTTTAAACAACCAGGTTTTTGCAGTTACTAAAGCCTCTAACATTGATTTAGCAACTAAAAGCCTACTCGATTTAGAAAGAAGAGCCGCATTGTTAGCTAGCGATGAAAATACGCCATCACTTGATTCAAGCATGCACTACATCGCTATTCCGAAGTTGTTATTCCCAATTTTCGGAAAGCCATTTGAAAAGCTGACTCACCCTTATTTCACCATCATTGATAAGTATGTGATTTGGGCTAACAGTCAACAAGTATTACGAGAAATCATAGTTCAACACAGATCGGAATCAACTTTAAAAAATGACGATTCATTCAATCAGTTGGAAGAGAATATTTCTGAAGAATCGAATGTATTCCTCTATGCCAACATTGCTAGATCAGCTAAATACCTCAATCAATTTATTCATACAGATTGGTTACCGATTGGCGAAACCGATATCGAATTTTTAAGAAAGTTTCAAGCCATTACCTATCAATGGAGTTTTGAGCGAAAAGGACTGTTCTACACTCACGGATTCTTTTTACACAACCCCGTTTACAAAGAGGTTTCATATTCGCTTTGGGAGTTGGCATTAGACGCTCCTGCCAGCATGAAACCTGAGGTTGTTATCAATCACTACACCAAGGCTAAAGAGATTTTTATTCAAGACACTAAAAACAACATTTACCTCATTTCAAACTCGGGTAAAATCTTGTGGAAACGCCCATTGAGTGAGCCTATTTTGAGTGATGTTAAACAAATTGATGTCTACAACAACGGCAAACTACAGCTGCTTTTCAATACAAAATCCAAACTATTTTTGATTGATAGAAATGGTCATGATGTAGAAGGATTTTCCGTTGAACTACCTGAAAAGGCAACCACAGGGTTAACCTTAATTGATTACACCGGAAGTAGACAATACCGCATTTTAATACCAACTGAAGGTGGTAAACTGCACAACTACGATAATTCTGGAAAAGAGATAAAAGGTTGGAAACAAAAACCAGAAGAAGCTAACATCATCAGACCAATTAAATACCTGGTAATCAAAAACAAAGATTATTTATTAGCTGAGTTAGAAAACGGACAAGTAACGGCTTATGACCGAAGAGGTAGAACTCGAATTGATCCGTTAGCTGGGCATTTTACAGTAAGAGACAATCCAAGTTTTTTACATGCGGGTTCATCGCTCGATAATTCATGTTTAATCACGTCAGACAGCAGCGGAACCGTTCAAAAACTGTTCTTAGACGGCAGACTTGAAAAAGAAGATTACGGTCAGTACACCGAAAGAAACATCTATTTATACGATGATATTAATGGAGACAGAATTCCTGACAACATCATTGCTGATAAAGGAAAAGTAGTTGCTTATAACAACAATCACGAAGTAGTATTTGAAGTTGAAATTCCAACGGGCGACATTTCAGCAATCAATACTTATCAGTTTGAAACAGGTCCAGCAATTGGAATTACATCTGAAGAGACAGACCAAATTTACTTGTACGATAGAACCACACAATTGAAGCCTTTCTTCCCAATGAATGGATTTTCTCCATTCACCATTACAGACCTAAATGATGATGGAAATTACAACCTCATTGTGGGGAATTCGCAAGGCATCTTGTACACATATATACTTGAAAATTAGTTAATCTGGCGTTCATGCCTTTTGCGTAGTATGTTCTATTTTAGCTTTTTGTAACCCCAGAACTCAAAAAGCTATTTAGTCTATGAAAAAACTGACTCTCTTGTTGTTGGTTTTGCTCCCTCTTTTGTCGTTTAGTCAAAAGAACATGATTATGTACAACATGAGGAACATCCCTCAGAGTATATATGCAAATCCGGCAATTGCGCCAACATCCCGATTAAATGTTTCCATTCCTGCTCTCGGCTATACATCGGTGTTAGCTGGCAGAAATGATTTTAAAGTTCGCGATGTCCTCACCGAATCTGATGGTAATTTACAGTTTGATACGGAAGGATTTGTAAACAGTTTAGATGACGATAATTATGTTAGAACCAACACCAACTTTGATATGTTGCACGTTGGTTTTGCATCTGGTCAAAACTACTTTCACTTTAACATTACAGACCGAGTAATGCTTGAAACAGCATTTCCGAAAGAAGCCGCAGTTTTGATTCGTGAGATTTGGGAAGAAGATGATTATTTTCAAGATACTCGAATTGAAGACTTCAGAGTTAGCGAATACCACTACCGCGAGTGGGGCTTTGGATGGGCAAGAGACATCAATGAGCAATGGAGTGTTGGGGTAAAATACAAACTGCTCTACGGTGTATCTAGCATCCAAACAAAATCATCTGAATTTGTAATAGACACCGATGTTCAAAGTGAAAATGACACCATTTACGGATTAGCGGCTTTCGATATTCAAACCAGTGGTGTGAATGATTACTGGGAAGGTAACTATCAAAACTTGGCTATTTCAAATAAAAACTGGTCGCATGCTTTTGACATAGGCGCTCAATTCAAGCCCAACGACAAATTCGAATTCTCATTTGCTGCCATCGACCTCTTGGCCAAATTGAACTGGAAAAACAACATTGAAAACTACACAGCTGATAGCATTGAAGTTTCTTTAACTCCAGTAAGTATTGAGAACATCGTGAATAGCTCCGATTCAAATGTATATTCAGCACTCGAGAGCTTGGTAGATTCACTTAGAGAGCAATTAGAAGTTGAAGGAACAAACGAATCATACCCCACAAAACTGCCAACCAGAA
>CAJWSQ010000007.1 GCA_913045895.1 uncultured Flavobacteriales bacterium
ATGCTATAGAGAGCTTGCGCTTCCTTCCAGCCTCAAAATCTATCCCAAATAGCATTTTTCTGACCCACTTTATTCCAGCATACATTTGTTTCCTGTATTCCCAGAATGTCTACCCCATAGTTAGACGCAAAATGTTTTAAATTAAGTTCTTTTAAACTATTTTGCATTTGTCCCAGACCATTGATATTCTGTGTTACTATGCGTAAGTACTTTTTATTTTCATCTCCACAATTGTTCTGTACGTAGAAATCGTAAGTTGTATTATCTTCTAAGTTAGCAATCGTAGCTGATGAGCTAGCCGAAGTCATTGTAGCTCCTGAACCTGGAGTGAACCCTGTTTCACCGTATTCGATTGTCCAAGCTGAACCGCCATTTGCACTCCAACTGATAGTAATTGAGTTTGCTGATGTTGCATCAGTTACTAGTCCTGATGGCGCTGTACAAGCCGCAGTATCATCATCGTCATTTTTACAAGCTCCTAATAAAAGACCAATACTCATTAGTCCGATCACTGAAAATTTCACATTCTTTTTCATAGATTCTCTTGTTTAATTATTTGATAAGTATGTATTGAGGATTAATTTTTTGTCGATTTTTCCAGCCGTGTTTTTGGGTAAATCTTCTAAGATTTGAAACACTTTTGGGTTTTTGAATTTTGCCAAATGTTTACGGCAGTGTTCACGGATAGTATCTGTTGAAATACTCGTATCTTCAAGGCTGATGAATGCAGCTCCTGATTCGCCCCATTTTTCATCTGGGATAGCTACAACGGCAGCTTCTTTTACACCTTTAAATTCACGAATTACACGTTCAATTTCGCTTGGGTAAATGTTTTCGCCACCACTTATGAACATGTCTTTAATTCGGCCTTTTACATAGATGTATCCTTCTTCGTCTCTGTAAACTAAATCGCCAGTTTTAAACCAACCGTCTACAATTGACTTTCTAGTTGCCTCATCGTTGTGCCAATAACCTGGTGTTACATTTGGACCTTTAAGTTGAAATTCACCAACCTCGTTTGGAGCACATTCTTCTCCTTTATCGTTTACGATTTTACCTTCTACATAGAAGTTTAAAAATCCAATAGATCCGCGTTTGCGAATATTATCGCTCTGATGAAGTGATGTAATGTTTGGACCAACTTCAGTAAGTCCATATCCCTGACGAACAGGGATGTTTTTCTTTGCCCAATTCTCTACAGATTCAAGTGGCAAAGTTTCACCTCCAACAATGTGATAGCGTAAATTTGGTGCGTTTAACGTTTCGAAATTTGCACTTCCTTCCATCATCTTTAGCATGGTTGGAACCACCATTAATAGCGTTGTTTTTGTTGATTCGATTTCAGTCAAGAGTTGATCTGGATCGAATTTGCTCATTAAATGAATGGTTCCACCAACGTGGAGGAGGGGAGTAATCAATACATTCCAGCCGCCCGTGTGGAAAGGAGGCATACAGTTAATGGTAATGTCATTTGAATTGAGGTCTAAACGCAATGCTGTGTTTAAACTGTTCCAAAACAACATTTTATGTGTGTATAATGCTCCCTTGGGAAATCCAGTTGTACCAGATGTGTAAAGGATAAATAGGGTGTCGTCTTCCGTTAAATCTTCAGAATAAGATTCAGAGGTTTCCGTTTCTAAATCTTCCCACTTGATTTTCTGAACTTCTAGTAGATCTGCAGCTTCATCAAACTCATGGTCATAAATCAAAACACCAGCTTCGCAGTTATTCAATTGATATGCCTGTTCTGAAGCTGTAAGTCTAAAGTTAAGCGGAACTAGAATAAACCCAGCCTTTTGAGCTGCTCCGAATAAAGCAATCAAATTCACGCTAAACGGTGATAAAACTGCAATACGATCGCCTTTTTTAATTCCGTATTTATGATACAGGTTTGCAGCAATAGTTTCTGCTCGATGATTCAGCTTGCTGTACGTAGCTGATTCACCGGTGATAATATCGTTGATGGCTACTTTTTCAGGTGAATAGTTAGCCCATTTTCCAATCCAATCAAACTGACTCATTCGTAACTGGTTTTACGTTGAAGGATTCGTTTTTACTTCTTATTAATTTAAGGGTGATTACCCCGCTAATACTCGATAATATGATGGCTGTTGAAGCTGAAATAGCTGGATTATTAATCGGGCTTTGCATCAAGTATCCAATTTGTCCGTAATACATCCCGAAGTGAACTGTCAATGCAACAATTGATGAAACTATAGCAGCGTCAGCTCGCATTTCTTTGGTAAACATCCCCATGATTAATGGAAAGAATGCAGCTGCAAAAAAGGCGTAAACTCCATTTTGAGCAAAGATGGCTACACTTAAGTTCGGTGCTACTATTTGACGGTATGATAAACCAACGGCCACTACTGCAATGGCAGCTATGACCAATCTATTGAGGGCTACCTTTTTGCTTTCAGGCAGGTTCCTCAATTTGGCTGAATTACTCATCAATAAATCCGATGTAATGGTGATGGAAAGACTTTGAATCAATCCTTCAAGTGTACTGATTCCTGCAGCGATTAATCCCATCGTTACAATCAATCCGATTCCAACCTGAAATTTCTCCACTACATAGGTTGGAATCAACTGATCTGGCTTAATTGGGTTTCCATCTAAAGCCATATCTGGGAACTGCAAGCGTGCATACAGGCCAACAATTACAATTGAAAAGAATACCACCATAGTTAAGATGGCAGCCGTCAAGTATTTGTTTACATCGGTGTCTTTCTTTAGCAGTAAAGATTTTGTGATGATGTGTGGCTGACACACAATGGCAATTCCGATAATCAATTGACAGAAAATGATTTCGTAGAAGTTTCTAAACAGTAAACTATCTGGATTTGTGGGTTCAACCAAAGCTGGGTTAATAGCTTCAAGTTGAGCTGTAAATCCGGCAAAACCATCTTCAAAATAATTGTGGCCAGAGTAGAGTAAGATTACTGCTACAATCAGCATTATTATAGCTTGAATGGTATTGGTGTATACCATTGAGTTGGCTCCACCAAACATCATGTAGCCAAATACGAAAACCACAACTCCCAACATTACCCAAACTACATCAACATTCAGCGACTGTGAAAGTAACTGAGCTAATCCTACTACAATCAAAACAATAAATGTGATGAGTAATAAAGATAGGACAGCAATGAATGTAGCGTATTTTGGAGCTTGGTAGCGATTTCCAATCCACTGTGCCATGGTTAATGCCTTCACCTTATTTCCTTGTTCGCGGAATTTTTTGGTGAGGAAAACCAAAGAGATAAATGCAGCAATTGGCAGAGCAACTGCGTAAGAAATAACACCTGAATAGCCATACAAACCAATAAGCCCAGGGTTGATAATAAATGTAGCAGCGCTGGTCATGCTGGCAGCTAATGCCAAACCAACCGCAGCTGGTGAAAAGGCAATGCTTCCAACGGCATAATCTTGAAAAGATTTGGTAGCCTTTGCTCCTCTAAAAACCAACCACAGAATTATCCCCATCAATATGATGAGGAGAATTGCTGTTGGTAATGTGTATTCAGATTGTGTCATTCTAAATTCAGGGTTGATTTATGAGATCCAATCGTAGAATAAATCTCTGAATCGTTGTTCTTCTTCGATGTATGGCGAGTGTCCGCAATTTTCGAAAACTTCTTCTTTGTAGCTTCCACCGTTTTCTTGGTAGGCGTCCAAAACATGTCGTGTTTGGCTTACCATAGGTTGTGGCGGACAAACATCTTCTCCTGGATATCCTGGAATAGCGCCAAGCGTACCTAAAAATGCTGCATCGAATAATGAAGTGTCAGAAACAATTTTGTCTTTTCCACCTCTTACCCAAAGTACTTTTGGTTTGCTTTTTAATGCCGTTAGCTCAGCTAAGATGTTTTGCTTTGTTAAAGGAGAAGCCGCATTCAACGGACCATATTTACCGGGTTTGGTAAATGGATAATTATCTGATGGTGTAAAATCACCTGGATAATGTTCTTCGCCAATGGTGATAGCCATCAATCCGTTGAGGTAAACATCAATGTCTTTTGGTACAAATGGCGGCTCCCAATAGTAGCTGTTCATTACGTTTAATGGGCTATTATCTGAATCAGTTGTGCGGTCATCAGCTTTGATGCGTGCAACAAAATCAGGGTTAACAACGCCACCACCAGAACCTTCTCCATCAGGGAAGTTTAATGCTCCATCTACACCGTGTGTTCCTCCAAATCCGAAAGGAGATGCAGGATTTACAACCGTTGCCGATTTAATTCGAGTGCTGTCTTTCAATATCATTTCCCAGGTAACGCTTCCACCTAATGAATGGCAAGCGATGTGATAATTCTCCCAGCCTAATTCTTCAATCAAGCCTAAAAAATCATCAACTACATCGCCCATGCTACGAGAAGCATCAATAGCTTTTCCTTTTGATTTTCCGTAGTTGCGAATGTCTGGAGCTACCATTTCTACTCCTTCTGGACAATGATCTAAAAGTGGTTTCCAAAAAGAACCGTCAGATCCATTTCCGTGAATGAGTAAAACTTTATTATCGCCATCTCCAGCTTTGTAAGCGTGAATGGTTGTGTTGTTTTTTGTGACAAACAGGGTATTCATGTCAATAATTAAAATTTAAAGAGTGATCCAGCAAAAGCTAATCCGCCACCAGAACCGATGAACATGATTAAATCGCCTTCTTTAATTCTGTTGTTCTCTCTTGCTTGGCTCAATGCCATTGGAATACAAGCTGAACCTGTATATCCATAGTGATGCATCACCGTTTCAGCTCTTTCTCTTTCGATACCTAGGTTATTCATAGTTTCGAAAATAGAGTTGATGTTGATTTGCGTGATGAAATAGCGTTTTACATCTTGAGGAGTAACTCCAGCTCTTTCACACAATTGGTTAATCATTCTTGTCCAAGTTTCAGGATTCAATTCTTTCGGGAATTTCTTCACAAACTGGAGTAAATGCGTTTTATCGTTAAGGATGTCTTGGGTTACTGGAGCTTTTGCGCCACCAGCGTATATTCCCATCCATTCGTTGTATTGACCTTTGGTTTCTAGCATCGAGTTGATGTAACCGCGATCTGTATTTTCTTGAGCTGATAGTATTGCTGCACCAGCACCATCAGCAAAAAGCGTTACCGTCTTTTTGTCTTGCATGTTGAGGTACTTCGACATGTTGTAAGCACCAATCACCAAAATGGTTTTGTATTGATCGTCTGCGATGATGTATTTCGAAGCAATATCTAATGCTGTTACAAATCCAGCACAAGCTGTGTTAATATCGAATGTACCAGCATTTGTAGCGCCTAACCTGTCTTGAACTACACTAGATGTAGAAGGCGAAACGAACTCAGGAGTATCGGTTGAAATAACGATTAAATCAATGTCTTCTGCTTTGATGCCTGCATCAGCCATAGCTTTCAGCGCAGCTTGCTCAGCTAAATCTGCAGTAGATTCATTTTCGTCTGTCCAACGTCTTTCGTGAATCTGTACATTTTCACTTAACCAAGTATCTACGTCTTCGCCTAGTAATTCGTTGAAAAATGAGTTTGGAACTACTTTTTCTGGAACATACATTCCAGTTCCTGTTATAACTGCTTTTCTAGCCATGCTTATAATTTTAAACCTCCATCAACACTCATAACTGTGCCTGTAATGAATGATGCACGATCTGATGCTAAGAATACATACATATTAGCGATATCAGCTGGTTTGCCTAATCTGCCAAGAGGAGTTTGCGCTTTTAATCCATCAATTACTTTCTCAGGAACTGTTGTGATCATATCCGTTTCAATGAAGCCAGGAGCAACTGCGTTTACACAGATGTTGTGTCTACCCAATTCTTTAGCCCAAACTTTAGCTAAACCGATTACACCAGTTTTTGTAGCTACATAGTTGCTTTGACCAAAGTTTCCGTTGTGAGCAACTACAGAAGAAGTGTTGATGATACGTCCGAAGTTATTTTCAATCATGTGAAGAGCAACTGCTTTACCGCAATTGAAAACTCCTGTTAGGTTTACGTCAATTACGCGTTGCCATTGATCTGGAGTCATTTTTTTCAATGTGCTATCTGCAGTAATTCCCGCATTGTTAACTAACACATCAATTTTTCCAAATTGGTCAACAACAGCTTGTGCCGATTTTTCCACTTCGTTATAATCAGCGGTGTTTACTTTCATAAAGCTTACTTTATCAGCTTTATCACCTGCTAATTGTTTTGTTTCTTCAGCTTTGTCAGCGTTCAAATCCCAGATAACTGCTGTAGCACCGGCTTCAACGTATTTTAATACGGTTTCTCTACCGATTCCACTGGCTCCACCAGTAATTATAGCTACACGTCCTTCGAGTTCTAACATGATTAAAATCTATTTTTAGTTTAATGCTTTTGAGAAAATCGAAGTGAAAGTAAAGGGCTATATCGTTATGAAATCATCAGAAAGTTAGATAAAAATGTGTGATATAAGTAATGGAAAATGTGTAAAAATCAGAAAAACAGATGTGTAAGGTGTTGTTTTAGTGGTGAGAAGTAGTAATGAGTAACCACTTACTTTTTTAGTTCGGCAGATTCTGTAGGAAGGTCTGATTCTATAAGTCCATCGCGTAATCTGACGATTCTTCTGGAGTGTAATGCGATGTCTTCTTCGTGAGTTACAAGAATTACAGTGTTGCCTTGTTGATGAATTTGATCGAACAAAGCCATGATCTCGTAAGAAGTTTTGGTGTCCAAATTCCCCGTTGGTTCATCGGCTAATATAATAGAAGGATTGTTTACCAGAGCTCTAGCAACAGCTACGCGCTGACGTTGACCACCCGACATTTCGTTGGGTTTGTGATCCATTCGATCTCCTAAACCAACCATTTCTAAAACTTCGGCTGCGCGTTCTAATCGGTCAGCTTTGCTCCATCCTGAGTAAATAAGCGGAAGCGCAACATTGGTTAATGCAGAATATCTCGGCAATAGGTTAAATGTTTGGAAAACGAAGCCAATCTCCTTATTTCTAACCTGAGCCAATTCATCATCAATCATGTGGCTCACGTTCTTTCCATTCAATTTATAAGATCCAGCTGTTGGTGTATCTAAGCAACCTAGAATATTCATTAAAGTAGATTTTCCAGATCCAGATGGCCCCATCAAGGCAACATATTCACCTTTGTTAATGTCTAGCGAAACTGATTTTAAGGCTTGCACCAATACACTTCCAACTTGGAATTCTCTTTTGATCTGATCTATTTCAATGATTTTTTGCATCGATTCAAAAATAGATGAATTAATAAATCAGAAATCAATCAATACACCAGTGGCAAATCTGACTGATGGAATTCATTTAAAAATAGTTATTAGGAATTTTCTTAGCCTATTTTTGACCCGTGCAAATAGATTTTAGCAAGAAAAGTGTTCAGTGGACAACATTGGGGTTTTTAGCCTTGATTTGGGGTAGTTCATTTATTTTAATGAAAAGAGGGTTGCAAGCCTTCGCTGCCGAAGAAGTTGCTGCTTATCGCATATTTATAGTTTTCGTGTGTTTATCTCCGTTTGCATTAAAGAAGCTATACCTGCACAGAGCCAAAATTGGCTGGGCGTTTTTTGGTGTTGGATTTTTTGGGAGTGCACTTCCTTATTTTCTTTTCGTTAAAGCTCAAACCTATTTATCGAGCTCACTAACTGGGATTCTAAATTCGTTGACACCCGTTTTTACATTGCTATTTGCGGCTTTGTTTTTCAAGCAACGATTTCAGCTCAAGAGTATCATTGGAATCATCTTTGGCTTTTTTGGAGCTGTTGGGTTGATATATTTCAACAACCAATCTATTGATTTAACCACTTTTTCTGCATTTGCAATTTTGCCAATTATCGGATCAGCTAGTTACGGGGTAAATGTAAACCTGATTAAAATGTATTTGCAGCAAATAGATCCTTTGGCGGTAACATCATTGTCGTTCATTATTGTAGGTCCACTTGCAGGTTTATATTTGTTTACGGCAACAGATTTCACAACGCATTTACTGCAACACCCAGATGGTTGGGCCAGTTTTGCATATATCAATATGCTCGGAATCGTAGGCACAGCCTTTGCAGTGTGGATTTTTAACTTGCTGATAAAAGAAACAAGCGCACTATTAGCGTCTAGCGTTACCTACTTGATTCCGCTTGTTGCAATCGCGTGGGGTTTGCTTGACGGTGAAACCTTGAATTTCTATCAGTTAGCTTCTGCTTTGGTTATTTTAGGTGCTATTTCCTTGATAAATGCTAAAAGGAAAGCCTAAAGACTTGTGATTTACAAAGAGTTGCTTAATTTTGCACCCCTTTAATAAGAATTTTTATTATCAATTTTTAAACTTTACGTCTGATGTACGCAATTGTAGAGATAGCAGGGCAACAGTTCAAGGTTGAGAAAGACCAGCAGCTTTATGTGCATCGTTTAGAGAACAAAGAAGGCGAAGTTGTTTCATTTGACAACGTGCTTTTGATCGATAACGATGGCAAAGTAAATGTTGGCGCCCCAGCTATAGAAGGTGCAGCCGTTACTGCAAAAGTATTGGAGCACTTGAAAGGTGATAAAGTGATTGTTTTCAAGAAGAAGCGCAGAAAGGGCTACAGAAAGAAAAACGGTCACCGTCAATACCTAACTTCAATCCAAATTGAAGGTATTGCTGAAAAAGGTGCTAAGAAAGCTGCTCCTAAAGCTAAAGCTGCTCCTAAAGCAGAAAAAGCTGAGGCAGCAACTGAAGAAAAGCCAGCAGCAAAGAAACCAGCAGCTAAAAAAGCTCCTGCAAAGAAAACGACTGCTAAAAAAGAAGCAGCTCCTAAAGCAGAAGCAAAAAAAGCTGAGAAAAAAGAATCAAACGACAACGAATAAAAACTAGAAAGATATGGCTCACAAGAAAGGTGTCGGTAGTTCGAAGAACGGTCGTGAATCGGAAAGTAAACGACTTGGGGTTAAAATCTTTGGTGGTCAACCAGCTATCGCTGGAAACATCATTGTTCGTCAAAGAGGAACAAAACACCATCCAGGTGAAAATGTAGGTATCGGTAAAGATCATACATTATTCGCGTTGGTTGATGGAACTGTTGAGTTCAAACGCAAAAGAGATGATCGTTCGTATGTATCGGTAGTTCCATTTGAGAACAACTAAGAACGATTTGACATACATTTTACAAGAATCCCGGGCAAATCGTCCGGGATTTTTTTTGATATCTACTAAACTTCTACGCAAATTTGTAACCATTACATTTATATAAAATACACATGCTTCAGATTCAATTTATCCGTGAAAACAGAGACCACGTTATTGAGCGTTTGGCTGTTAGAAATTTTGATGCCGCAGAGATTGTGGATCAAGCAATTGAACTAGATAAAAAACGTAGAGAAACGCAATCTACTTTAGACGCTAACTTATCTGAAGCAAACTCCATCGCTAAAGAAATTGGTCAGCTTTTTAAAGAAGGCAAACGCGAAGAAGCTGATGCTAAAAAAGCACGCTCTGCAGAGTTGAAAGAAGTGAGCAAGGGTCTTCAGGAAACTTTAAACGAAACTCAAGACCAACTTCAAAAGCTGTTATATCAACTTCCAAACTTGCCACATCCATCAGTTCCAAAAGGAAATACGGATGCTGATAATGAAGTGGTGATGACTGAGGGCGATGTTCCTGAATTACATGATGCAGCTCAACCTCACTGGGAATTAGCCAAAGAATATGGCTTGATAGATTTTGAATTGGGTGTAAAAATTACGGGAGCTGGTTTTCCTGTTTACACTGGTAAAGGAGCTCGCTTACAACGTGCTTTGGTGAACTTCTTTTTAGATAACGCAACGGCTCAAGGTTATTTGGAGACAATGCCTCCACACGTAATCAACGAAGCATCTGGTTACGGAACTGGTCAATTGCCAGATAAAGAAGGTCAGATGTATCATGCTACAGTTGATGATTTATATCTAATTCCAACGGCTGAGGTTCCAATCACAAACATCTATCGCGATGTCATTTTAAAAGAAGATGAACTTCCGCGTAAGCATACAGGATATACACCATGTTTCAGACGTGAAGCTGGATCTTACGGAAAAGACGTACGTGGATTAAATCGTTTGCACCAATTTGATAAGGTTGAAATCGTTCAGATTGCCAACCCAAAAGATTCTTACGCTACGCTTGATACCATGGTTGAGTACGTGAAAACGTTGTTGAATAAATTAGAATTACCATACCGCGTATTACGTTTGTGTGGTGGTGATCTTGGGTTTACTTCAGCTCTAACTTTCGATATGGAAGTCTACAGTGCAGCTCAAGAAAAGTGGTTAGAAGTCAGCTCAATTTCTAACTTTGAGAACTTTCAGGCTAATCGCTTGAAATGTCGCTACCGCGGTGAAGATGGTAAACCACAATTGGTTCACACACTAAACGGATCTGCATTGGCGTTCCCTAGAATTGTTGCTGCATTATTAGAAAACAATCAAACTCCTGAAGGAATCAGAATTCCAGCAGCATTAGCGGAATACACAGGGTTTGATATGATTACTAAATAACTAATCGAAATGAAAAAAAACGTATTCGTTGCAACTGCATTTTTTGCTGTGTTATTGTCATCGTGTAACTCAACAGACTATTCTTCTGAAATCAGTCAAATCGATTCGCTTCAAAATGAAGTGAATGGAATGGAAGAAAAGTTGAAAGATTTTAATGGCGAGGCCTTTTCGAAGTACTCAAGAAATGCAGCTGAGCAATTGGATTGGATTAAAGCCAAATGGCCAGAATCTGATACAATGCCTAGATACGTTGCCGCTTTTTTAAGTGATTATAAGATCAATAAAAAGAGCTTGAGCACATTTGCGAAAACGTTAGATAAAACGCGTGAAGAGTTAACCTATTCAGATGATCAATTAACCAAATTGAAAGCCGATTTACAGCATAACTTACACACCAAAGAAGAAGCTGAAAAGTACTTGGGTGAGGAGAAAAAAGCTGTAGAAACGCTTACTGAAACATCTAATAAGTTAGTTGAAGATCACGATAAATATTTGAATCACTACAAAGGTGTAAACAACCGAGTTGATTCATTAGTCGATGCAATGCAACACAACGGAATTCGTTAAGATTTCATGATATTCAAGAAAATATTACTCACAACTCTCGTGGTCTTAATGGCCATGGGAGCTTGGAGTCAATCGCAAATAGATAGGCAATTGGCTGAGCAGTATTTTCAGCAACGCGAATACGAAAAAGCCCTCATCTACTACGAAGACTTTTATAAAAACCATCCTAATCCAGCTTATTTCCAACGTATGTTTACCTGTCTGGTAGAGTTGGAAGAATACAATCAAGCTGAGAAACTCATTAAAAAAGAAGTTCGCAGAAATCCCGATAACTACATGTTGGGAATTGAGATGGGTAAAATGTATATCCGTCAAGGCGATAGAAAGTCGGCTGAAAAAGCTTGGGACGATGTAGTTACAACCATTCCTGTTCAACAAAACAATATTATTAGTGCCGCTCGCGAATTCTCATCCATGGGCGAGTATCAATACGCACTTGAGATTTACGATAAAGGCAAACGTGAATTGAATAACTTCTATGGTTTCAACTTTGAAATTGCTGAAGTGTATGGCCTCATGGGGCAAGATGAGAAAATGATTGACATGTACCTCGAAATGTTGCAATACAACAGAGGTTACATGCAAACGGTACAAAATCTATTAGCTCGAAATATTGATTTTGAAGATGACGATGCTGCAATGGATATTCTCCGTAGCAGATTACTCAAATTCATCCAGCAAGAACCCGATGAGAAAGCGTACAGTGAATTACTCATTTGGTTGTACATCCAACAACGTGATTTCTATGGAGCTTTGGTTCAGGTAAAAGCACTTGACAGAAGATTTAACGAAAATGGATATCGAGTTATCGGAATGGCTGAAATGGCTGAGGGCAATGAGTTTTACGATGTTGCTGCTGCCGCTTATGAATATGTAATCAGTAAAGGCAAAGACAACATCTATTACACCGAAGCTAGTCAAGCTGCTCTCAGAACTCGCAAAATTGCTTTTGAGAAAGATGCCCAATCTACATTAGAAGATTATCAGAATCTATCTAACGAGTACCAAACTTTCATGCAGGAGTTTGGTTTGAATAATGAAACAGCATCTAGTCAACGCGAGTGGGCTGGAGTAGTGGCCAGACATCTCAACGAAACTGATTCGGCTTTATCATTACTCAATGAAATTATCCAAATCGGATCTATTTCACCTGAATTAAAGGCAGAGTGTCAAATTGATGCAGGTGATTATTTGGTTATGAAAGATGAAGTTTGGGATGCTGCGTTGGAATACCTCAAAGCTGAAAAAGCATTCAAATATGATGAGATTGGCGAACGTGCTAAATTCAAAGCAGCTAAGGTTTATTACTACACGGGTGAGTTTGGGTTTGCCAAAGGAATGTTAGACGTATTGAAAGGAAGCACATCTAGATTAATTGCGAATGACGCTTTGTATCTCTCTCAACTGATTACGGATAATACTACAATCGACACTTCAGAAGTGCCCATGCAAATCTTCGCGAAAGCAGATTTGTTATTCAATCAGTTGCAATACACCAGATCATTAAACTTGCTAGATTCATTGCAGGTTACGTTTCCAAGTCACCGTTTAGATGATGATGTTTGGTATATGAAATACCGCATTCACATGGCGCAAAAGCAGTACGGTGATGCAGCTGATGATTTGCAGAAAATCATCACGTTACATGCTGATGACATTTTGGGCGATGATGCCGTTTACAACCTGGGAATCTTGTACGAAGAGTATTTAGATAACGTTCCTGAAGCAATGAGTTTGTACGAGAAAATCTTATTAGATTATCCTGCAAGTTTATATGTGGTAGATGCCCGAAAACGTTATAGAACGCTGCGTGGAGACGTACTCACTCAATAAGGCAACAATTCCCGTTGAACATTCGTACTTTTGCTCTCCAATTTTTTAAGCATGATTATTTACAACGTTACTGTTAAGATCGATAACGAAACACATGACGAGTGGCTTCAATGGATGAAATCGAAGCACATTCCTGATGTAATGGCAACTGGCAAATTTGTGGAGTACCGCATCAGCAAAATCATGGTTGAGGATCCTTATGGAACCAATTATTCTATCCAGTATCTATGTAAAGATTTAAACGAGCTTGCCGATTATCAAGACAATCATGCTCCAGCTCTACAAGCAGAACATGTAGAGCGTTACAAAGATAAGTTTGTAGCATTTCGCACCATGATGGAAATTGTTGATCACAACTCCAATATCTAATGGGCGATCCGGTAAGAGCAAAGAAGCATTTAGGTCAGCACTTTTTAAAAGACCAAAGCATAGCTAAGCGAATAGCTGATGGATTAACCCATGAAGGCTATGAAACGATTTTAGAAATTGGGCCAGGAACAGGTGTTTTAACCCAGTTTTTATTGGCTGATCATCCCGAGCATTTTCATGCTGTTGATTTAGATGATGAATCAATAGAATACTTGCATCACATGTATCCTGAGTACAAATCGCGTATTCAATACGGTGATTTTCTAAAGATGGATGTCGCTTCTAAGTTTGAAGGTCCAATGGCAATCATAGGCAACTTTCCGTATAATATCTCTTCTCAAATTCTTTTTAAAGCTTACGACAACCGCGATAAAGTTGTAGAATTAGTTGGGATGTTTCAGCGTGAAGTGGCTCAACGTGTTGCTACTCCTCCTGGATCAAAAGAATACGGCATTTTAAGTGTGCTTTTACAGGCTTATTACGATATTGAATACCTCTTTACCGTTAGCGAAGAAGTTTTCTCTCCACCACCCAAAATAAAATCGGGCGTAATTCGCATGAAACGCAATCAAGTTGAGAAGTTAGATTGCAATGAAACGCTCTTTAAAACGGTTGTAAAATCAGGATTTAATCAGCGTAGAAAGACTTTGCGAAACTCACTTAAAGGCTTGGTTGCAGATAAAGAGATGCTTCAAGGCGAGATTTTTTCGAAGCGTCCAGAGCAACTTTCAGTTGAAGAGTTCATAAACATTACCAACCTGGTCGAATCGTCCTCAACAAAATGATACTTTTGTAGCCTCATCTAAATCAGGCTATGAATCATTTCGAATTAACACGCGAGTACGTTGATGCGTTGGAATTAGACATCCAGCACAGCAACGAAAAGGGCATCCTCGAGAAAATCGATGGGTTGCACGCTGCTGATTTGGCCGAAATTTTAGATGAGATTGAGGTTGAAGATGGGTTAATTGTATTGCATTGTTTGGATGGCGAACGCGCATCTGAAGTAATCATTGAGCTTGAAGAAGATTTACGAGCCAAGTACTTAGAGCGTCTTTCCAGTAAAGAAATTGCAGAGCAGTTAATTGAAAACCTCGATTCTGATGATGCAGCTGATGTTGTAGCTGAACTTCCAGAAGGCAAACGAGAAGAAGTAATTGCCGAGCTAGATGATGTTGAGCAAGCAAGCGACATCGTTTCTCTTTTGAATTATGAAGAAGGTACCGCTGGTGCCTTAATGGGGAAAGAGCTTATTTGGGTTTCTAAAGACTGGACGGTAATGCGTGCTGTTAAGGAAATGCGCAGACAAGCCGAGCAAATAGATCACGTTTACACAGTTTATGTGGTTGATACCAATCAGAAATTGGTAGGTCGGTTGCCTGTTAAACAGCTTTTGACAACCCCCGTTAAAACTCGAATTGAGAATATTTTCAAACCTGAAGTGAGAGCGGTTAAAACGTGGACTTCTCAAGAAGAAGTAGCTCACATGATGGAGAAATACGATTTGGTTGTTCTTCCTGTTGTTGACGAACTTGGTCGCTTAGTTGGTCGTATTACCATTGATGATGTGGTAGATGTAATCAAGGAAGAAGCCGATCGAGATTACCAAATGCTTTCGGGTATCTCCTCCGATGTAGATCAATCGGATACCGTTTTAGACTTAACCAAAGCACGCCTACCTTGGTTGTTAATTGGTATGATTGGTGGAATGACCAGTGCATCTGTAATAGGAACATTCGAGCATTCAATCAAGCTTATTCCAGCAATGGCCTTTTTCATTCCAATGATTACCGCGATGGGTGGAAACATAGGAGTACAATCTTCAGCTATTATCGTACAGGGCTTGGCCAATAATTCCATGCAAATGGGCGGAATGCTGTCTAAACTAGCTAAGGAGTTTACCGTTGCATTGGTGAATGGATTGGCCTTATCAGCTTTGGCATTTACTGGAAGCTACCTGTTTTTTGGCGATTATCATTTAAGTATTACAGTTTGTATGGCTCTGATGACAGTGATTATTGTTGCTGCCGTTCTAGGAACCTTTGTACCGCTGATGCTTGATAAATATAAAATTGATCCTGCGCTTGCTACTGGGCCATTTGTCACCACACTGAACGATATAATAGGATTGTTCATTTACTTTGTGGTTGGACAATTGGTGTATTCTTTCTTATAAGAATAGCGTATGAAACTCAAGGCAATTACAAAAACTGGGAATTTAGATTTCTATTCAGTATCTACTGAAACAGCTCTTGAACTGCCCTATATGGAAGGTGGTGTTAAAGCTGGATTTCCATCTCCTGCTGACGATTTTCTAGATCTTTCTATTGATTTAAATGCTGAATTGATTCGCAATCCACCGTCTACATTTTTCTGTAGAGTTAAAGGCGATTCGATGCAAGATATGGGCATCAACGATGGAGATTTATTGGTTGTTGATCGCAGTATTGAACCAACTGACGGGAAAGTTGCTGTTTGCTACATTGATGGTGAATTCACTCTAAAAACCATCAAAATTGAGAAAGACTGTGTTTGGTTGGTTCCTGCAAATGCCAAATACAAACCCATAAAAGTAACTGCTGATAACGAGTTTGTTGTTTGGGGAATAGTGACTTACTCCATCAAGCAGGTATAATTAGCTCAAATACTTTTCCACATTCCGTATAACCATAAATAGGTTACGCCTGCTTATGCTTAATTTGTATTCATGTACGCATTGGTAGATTGCAATAACTTTTATGCTTCGTGTGAGCGGGTTTTTAGACCTGAACTCAACGGAAAGCCCGTGGTTGTTTTAAGCAACAACGATGGCTGTGTAATTGCCAGATCTAACGAAGCCAAAGCCTACATCCCGATGGGAGCTCCCGCATTTAAGTTTGAAAAGGTGTTTGAAGAACAAAACATTCACGTGTTTTCATCCAACTATGCTTTGTATGGCGATATGAGTCATAGAGTGATGACTATGCTTTCGAGCTACACACCCGAAATGGAAATTTACTCGATTGATGAGGCTTTCTTAAAACTCACTGGTTTTGATTTTTTCGATTTGCAAGATGTAGGTAAACGCATGCGCAAAGAAGTAATTCGTGGAACTGGAATACCTATTAGTGTAGGAATTGCTCCAACCAAAGCGCTGGCTAAAGTAGCTAACCGAATTGCTAAGAAGTTTGCAGATCATACAGGAGGAGTTTACATCATTGATACTGATGCAAAACGTGAAAAAGCGCTAAAGTGGCTTAAAGTTGAAGATGTTTGGGGAATAGGTAGGCGTCATGCTTTCAGGTTGAATAATCTGGGTATAAAAACAGCTTGGCAATTCATTCAGCAAACAGATGACTGGGTGCGTAAACACATGAGCGTAGTTGGTTTGCGTTTGAAAAATGATTTAGAAGGAAAGCCAACCATTGAGCTAGAGAAGGTGAAAGCCAAAAAGAATATTGCTACCACGCGTACCTTTGATCATAACCTAACGGAGATTAAAGAGGTTCAAGAACGGGTATCAACTTTTGCGGTTACTTGCTCTGAGAAGCTGCGCAAGCAAAACTCCAATTGCAATGCCATTTTGGTTTTTGTGCATACCAATGGTCACCGGAAAGATTTGGAGCAGTATAGTAAAAACATGGTGTTAAAACTGCCATATCCAACCAACTCAGCTATTGAGCTTTCTAAGTTCGCAACCAAAGCATTAAGCCTGATTTGGAAACAAGGATATCAGTACAAAAAAGCAGGTGTTATTGTTATGGAAATAACGCCAGTGGTTGAGCAACAATTGAATTTATTTGAAAATTCAAATCCACGACATGCTGCTTTAATGCATGCAATGGATCGGATTAATAAAACTGCGGGAGCACAAAAAGTGAAACTCGCCAGTCAAGATCCTGGGAGAACGTGGAAGATGCGTCAAGAGCGACTTTCGCCAAGATATACAACTAAGTTGAGTGATGTTATAACGGTGAAATCGTAATGTGTTTCCATAGCAAACAATCTAAAAAAGCGCAAGCGGTTGAAAACCGTTTCAAAGCCAAGATCTCAGATGAAGCCTTGTTTCAGGCTAGTGATCACATCAACGGCTTTATGTATCCGCAAACACCTGTGGTTGCCAATGATCAGCCAAATGTTATTGCTCACTACCATTGGGGGTTGATTCCTTTTTGGGCCAAAGACGATTCAATTAAGAAGTATACACTCAATGCTAAAATTGAAACGCTGCACGAAAAGCCCTCTTTTAGGCAAGCCGTTAACAACCGCTGTTGGATTGTAGCTGATGGTTTTTATGAATGGAAATGGCTCGATCCTCAAGGTAAAAAGAAGCAACGGTATCTAATTACTCGGCCAGATGATGAGTTGTTTGCTTTTGCTGGAATTTGGAGCGAATGGGTAGATCAATCAACAGGAGAAATTGTTCGTAGTTACAGTATCGTAACAACAGCGGCTAATGAATTGATGAGTGAAATACACAACACTAAAAAACGAATGCCAGTTATCCTGTCTCCACAAAATGAATCTGACTGGCTTTCAGGAGCACCTGTTCTAGATTTTCACAAAGTTGATTTGGAATTAAAAGCTTCAGAGGTTTAAGGTAAAATCAAAAAATCCCGAGCGTTAACCCGGGATTTTTCAAAAGTGTTATTTCAACATCGCATCAATGGTTTCTTGCGAAACACTGTGATAATTTGGTCTGGCTTTTTTGTAAATCGCTCTCGCCTTTTCTTTGGTTGGATCTTCAGCAATCAACGCTTTGTAAAGTGGAGTTAAGAATTTACGTCTTCCCACTCGAATTAAAAACTCTTCAGCTGCTGGGAAAGCTGGTTCGTATCCTTTTTGAATGCTGTAAGTCAACCAAGCAGCTTGCACCTCACTGTTTCCAGTTGTTGTAAAGTGGAAATGCTCATCCAGTACAGCTAAGCGATCTAAACTTAATGTATCTGGTAAATGACGTACAAAGTGCAACCACTCGTGTGAGCTCCAGTCAGATGTTTCCATCTCATCGAATGAGAAAGCTCCATCAGCCCAAGCTTTAAGCGTTGAGTTTACACGTTGAAAACGCTCAGATGTAACTCTAGGGCAATTGTTTGGTAAACCTGGTCCGTAAACCCATTCTTCTGGATTTACAGATGCTATTAAAGTAGAATCAGTAGCTAACAAGTTCGAATCTAAAATAGCCATGAACTTTTCAGTTGTCATGGTTTTAAAAGCATTTGATTGGAAATAATTTTTCAAGAAAGTATCAAATTTCTCTCTTCCGTAAGTCTCTTCTAATAAACGTAAGAAGAAGTAGCCTTTTTCGTAAGCTACATCGGTTAATCCATCATCTGGATTTCGACCTTTCAAATCCAATTTTAAGTGCGTGTCTTCTTTTGGAAGATCAGCAACTGTTTCTTCTAAATCTTGGTGACCTAAAGTCGCTAACATTTCACTGTAATCACGTCCGTAAAGCGATTCCATAATTCTGCGCTCAAAGTAAACGGTGAAACCTTCATTTACCCAGAAGTCGTTCCAAGTGTCATTGGTTACCAAGTTACCACTCCAGCTGTGAGCCAATTCGTGAGCAATCAATGAAGTTAATGAACGATCGCCAGCAACAACGGTTGGTGTTACAAACGTTAAACGTGGATTCTCCATTCCACCAAATGGGAATGATGGAGGAAGAACGATTAAATCGTAACGCCCCCAAGCGTAAGCACCGTAAAGTGCCTCAGCAGCTTCCAACATTTTTTCAGTATCGGCAAATTCATAAGCTGATGCTTCTAACATACCTGGCTCAGCGTAAACACCTGTGCGCTCGCCCATGCTAGCAAAAGCAATATCGCCAACAGAAAGCGCCATCAAATAAGATGGAATAGGCTGAGGCATTTCAAATTCATATACTCCGTCAGGATCAACTTCTTGTGGATTTGAAGCGCTCATCAAAGCCATCATGCCTTTCGGAACAGTAACTTTTGCATTGTATGTGTAGCGAATTCCTGGGCTATCTTGACAAGGAATCCATGTACGAGCCAAAATAGCTTGAGATTGCGTGAATAAAAATGGATGTTTTTTATCGTGTGTTTGTTGCGGATCTAACCACTGCAAAGCGGCAGCACTTGGAGCTGTAACATACTCGATTTTGATTTTTTGAGTTCCTTCTGGAAAATGAACAACCAACGGCTGACCTTTAACTGGATCTGTTTCACCAACAGTCCATTTGGTTTCTTGTCCATCGGCCCAAACGTTTTTGATTTCAATCTCATCTAAATCGAAGAAAATGGAATCTGCAGTTGGGTTTTCGCTCAATGTCCACTCAGCAAAACCACTGATTTGTTTGGCGTCAAAATCAACGTTGATGTCTAAATCTAAATGTTGCACACGAGCTTCCCATCTTTTGGCAAACGAGTGTACATCAACTGTATCAAATTGTTTGGTTTCTTCCACGGTAACTTCTTTTGGTTCTTTATCCTGGCCACAACTGATTAAAGCCAGCAATGACAGCGCTAGAAAAATGCGTTTCATTTGTGTGAAAATTGGTTTGAGGCAAATCTAATTAAACCCAGATACTTGAGCGCGATTTGAGGCTACAGCTCGAAGTCTTTCCTTAAATCATTAATTGTTTCAGCCGGAAGATCATTCATGTCCAATAAAATGAGTCCATCTAAAGACATTTCAAACTTTGGATCTACATTGAAACTGATGATTCTAGCATTTTGCTTGATGTACTTCTTCAGCAAAACTGGAACATTGAATTTTTCAGGTTCGATTTCTTGGATGAATTGATCTAACATTCGGATATCGTTGCCCGATTTTTCCAATAAAGCTCCAGCATCAACCTGCTTGTATTTCGGTTTGAATTTCTTGCGAGGTTTCACGTATTCAGCCAAATCTGCACGATAAAAATTGCGTTTGATAAACTCAATCATCAATCCTTTTGAGAGCTTAGAGTAGTGATTGCTGATGCTCACTGGACCAATCAAATAGCGGTATTCCGGATTTTTGATGATGAAATACAAAATGCCTTTCCACAACAAGAAAAGCGGTAAGATTTTACGTTGATATTCTTGAACCACAAATGATCTCCCTAGTTCAACGCTTGAGCGAAGAATCGGCTCCATAGGTTTTTTGAGTTTGAATAAACTCTCGATGTAGAAACCGCGCTTGCCGTAAATTTCCATGATATCGCCTCCTTTTCCCAAGCGATAAGCACCAACCAATTTATTGGCATCTTTATCCCAAAGGAACAAATGGTGGTAATATAAATCGTATTCATCTAAATCGAGTGAACGGTTTGTTCCTTCATCTACTGCACGGAAAGTAATCTCACGTTGACGACCAATTTCAGTCAATAAATTGGGAATATCGCCAGCAGATGCGATGTATAATTCAAACTCTTTTTGAGTATGAATTCGCTGTTTATTATCACGCAACTTTTCAATTTCAGCAATCAGTACCTCTTGTGGCTGTGCATCAATAATTTGTTGCGGTTTTTTAAGTGCTTTTAAATTGGGTTTGAAGAATTTCTTCACTTCGATGGCCGAACCCAAAGCATAGGTTTTAGCACGTAAATACCTTCCTAATTGTGTAGGAGTAGAGAACGATTTTTGATCTTCAGCCGAAATCACTTTCCCGATGCGAACACGAACTGTTTTATGGCTTCGGTTCATAACTTCACTTGGCAACTTGGCGGTTCTTAAAATCGGGTGAATCATTCCCAATAAATGGAATAAAACACCATTGTTTCCTGCGAAATAAATCGGAACAACAGGAGCCTCAGCACGTTGAATCATGCGTAGTAAACCGGGTTGCCATTCTCTGTCGGTAACTCGTTTATTATTGGTTTGAAATGAGGAAACTTCTCCAGCGGGAAATGTTCCTAATGCACCTCCTTCGCTTAATAGCTTGAATGTTTCTTTAATTCCACTAGCGCTATTGAAAAACTCTTTGTTTTCAAATGGATTCACTGGAATTACATGGTTGGTGATGGGGTTTACTTTCTTGAGTAAGAAGTTCGCCATGAGTTTTACATCTGGGCGAACCAAGAGTAATATTTTAAGCAGCATCAAACCTTCAATACCACCGTATGGATGATTAGAAACCGTAATTACTGGCCCAGTTTTCGGGATGTTTTTTAGCTCCGTTTCATCAAAGTCGAATTTAACGCCTACTTCTTCAAACAGTGCGTCAATGAAATCGATGACATCTTTGTTTGAATTGCGTGAATAGAAATCATTGATTTTGTCGATGGAGAGAATGTTCATCAACAATCCTGCAAGTGCAGGAAATTTCAAGTTGCCAATTTTGGTTAGCTCTGCAACTTCGTCTCTTTCAATTAAATTTCCCATAGTATGAATTCAAATCAAAAGTGTTCAATCAGTATGAGCCCAATATTAAGCCCATGTGAACTCATTTGAAATTACGGTTGAAAATAACGAATAAATCCACCTGTTTGATGCGTGTTGACAACTGTTTGGTTATGATTTGTTAGCCAATCAAACTGTTTTTCAGCTTGGTATGAAGATATTGTTCCGTCTAAAATACACTCGTTTATGGTAACTTTTTCTAGCCATTCTTTAGTAACATAAGCTCGATTTGAGATCAATAACCAATCAATATTTCGAATTTCAGGAAGTGAATTGGGTGTTTCATTTAAATGTAAAAGCACCTTGTTTTCGAGTACGTAAATGGAGTAACTACTATCTGTAGATGTAATTACTGGATTCAAGTTTTGAATAGAATCAACACCGTGATGCCAGAGGTGATGCCACACATGAAATAGCATTTGGTCTTCATCTTTGAGCAATTCTTCATCACCAGTCATTTTTACTTTCAAGCCTTTCACCCATGAAAAGGCAGCTTGTCCGCGGGTATGATAAAACGTAATTTGATTTTGCTGAACCTGATTGACATCCTCCCAAATTTGAATACTCAGAAAAGCGATGATCAACGTAGCAGTTGTGATTATCCATTTGCCTGTTTTCTGTTGGATAAAGATCAGAATTCCACCAATAATGAGGTAGATCAACCACGTTTCAAAAGTTGATATATCAATCCCTTCAGTGATGGAATAGGGCATTTCTACAATCCACTCAACACAATAATTTAAGAACTTGGTGAGGTATAAAAGTGCCTGACCTAAAAGCCAACCTATCACAGGTACAGCATGAAATGTGAAAGCCAGAACTCCTGAATAAACTAGGATAAATGCCATCGGAATTACAAACAGGTTTGAGACTAAGAAGTAGTTCGGGAATTGATGGAAATAAAGCAATCCAAGTGGAGCTGTAGCAATTTGAGCAGCAACTGAAACACAACTGATTTCCCATACTTTTTTCATCAACCAAAGTTTCGGTTCCCACAACGAAGCAATTTTCGGTTGAATGTAAACGATCCCCAAAACGGCTAAATAACTCAGCTGCATTCCCACCTGCATAATCATAAAGGGTTTCCAAAGCAGAATGAAAAATGCTGATGCCGCTAATGTGTTGTAAATATTGGTTGTCCGCCTAAATGCTGTTGCAAATCCAATTGCAGAAAACATAGTTGCAGATCGGATTACCGAGGGTGATAATCCCGTTATTAAAGCGTAAGCCCAAACTCCGATCAAGACTAAAACTACTTCAAGAACTTTCCATTTCTGCTTGTTGGGTGAAAATCTAAAAAGTTGACTCAGAATTACATAAATGATTCCGACATGAAGTCCACTTACGGCTAAAACATGCATGGCGCCAGCGCTTGAATAAGCTCTTGAAAGTGACCCAGATAAAAAATCTTTCTTACCTAAAAGTAAGGCTGAGGCAACAGCAAAATCATCACCTTCCAATCCAATTTCCCTTAAAATCCCCAAAAGCTGACTTCTGCATTTATAAGCCAATCGCATCAAGCTCATTTCTGATTGAGGCAAGATTTCCCAACTCTTTTGGCTTACATAAGCTTGATAGTAGATTTGATGATGAAATAAATAGCGCTTGTAATCAAAAGCCTGCGGATTCATAGGTGGATCAATTTCTTGCGGTGTTGCCCAAAACACAATTTGATCGCCATATTGTAATTCGCCAGCACCTTCTTTTTGCAAGTACAAAATCATCTTTCCAGACACAGGCACAACACTATCACCATAATCTAGAGCTGTAACATCAATTTCAGTTTTAAATGATTTTTCTTTCTCGATTAACTCATCTTGAATCGTGCATACAAATGCTGGTTTATCAGGCGAAAGATGATATTGAAAATGAGAAGCATGAAATTTTTCGATGCTCAAATTGGCGGATATAAATCCTGCAGTTAGAAAAAAGATATTGAGAAATAAGATGTTGGCTCTTCGATAAATTGGTTTGTGTTTTAACCTATTTAATAGGATCAAATTGCCAATGGAAATAACACCAATACAAACAAGTGAGGTTAGCCAATACTCGTTCATTTCAGTTGGGAAATAAGAACTGAAAACAATTCCCAAAATAAAAGGAAGCAGCAATTTAAAAAGCGGAATATGTCGTAGAATAGTCATGGATTCAAATAGTTAGGTCTTTGAAAGTTAGACCTTTTGAATCACAAAATCAATTCTCTTCTCTAAAAAAATCGATTACGGAAAGCTTAATCAGGTGGATATTTTGGTAGTAATGATGTAAGATTTCGGTGTATGTGTAACCCAATCTGGCCATGTGCATAGCTCCCTCTTGCGAGAGACCAACACCGTGTCCGAACCCTTTGCCAACCACAATGACTGAATCGCCTGAAACTCCAGTACAGAAATAAGTCGAGTTCAATTTAAAATCACTGCGAAACTGACGAAGTGGAACTTTATTTTCTTCGGGGAAGAAATGCGTGTAGCGCCCATTCGGACAGTAGTTTAAGATTAAATTTAAGTTGGTGCTGTCTGTTGTGTCCACTCCATTTTTGGCGAAGTAACTCAAGAATTCATTTTTCTCAACAGCTACACTCCAATCGTAATGTGGTTCACAAATACTAAACGAATCGGTTACGGCTCTTAAGTAAGGAACGGGCATCACCCAAAGGTCTTCTGAGTTAATTGTGGCACCACCCGAATTGGAATGAAAAACTGCCGAAATCAAGTTGATGTCGCTGTCAACAATCACCACATCTTTGGTTTCAGCAACGGCTTGTCTGATGGTATCATTCCAAGCTAAAGTTTTGTAAACTTGAGAATCCACACGGTCGCACAAGTTGAAACCGTCTGCTTTGTATTTGAAGAAATGCTTCAACGCATACGTCCTACAAATAATCGCTTGAACCTTGTAATATTCGAGTGTATGGTAATTTCCCGCTTCCGATTGAACAACACCTGCCAGGTATAAATCGAACTTCACATCATTGATGATTTTCAATAATCCGCCAGAAACGGTGATGATGAATTTCCCTTCGTATTTACGTTCAGGTAAAGCAGGTTTACTCGGACGAAGAATCAGTGAAGAATTCTCGTTTTGTGGCCTGAGTTCTATTTGATGATACGTACCAATAGTATGCGAAAGTGTGCGCAATTGAATATTGGTTCCAACTGCTGAAAGTTGAATCACACCAGCTGGTGAAAGCTCATCCACTTTAACTCCATCAGCATAAATATCGTAGCCCCAAGTTCTACCACTAACCAACATGCGCTGTGGTCTACCATCCCAAAAAATCCCAACCTTAATGCGGTCGGCATTTTGTGCGAAGGTGTAAACCTGACACATCAGCATTATTATGGCAAACAAGATTCTCACGGCCTACAAAAGTAAATGTGATAAAAAGCAGATTAAGAGTGCTTTCCTAGATTTTTCAACAATGAAGTTGCAGCTTGTTTAGATGCACCTCCGCCACCTAATTTATCAGCGAGTTCCTGATAGCCTGATTTTAGATCAGCTTGTTTTTTAGGATCATTTAAAATCAGGTCTAATTCGTGTTTTATGTTCTTGGTATTCAACTCACCCTGAATCAATTCTTTTACCAATTCTCGATCCATAATTAAATTCACCAACGAGATGTAATTCACCTTGATGAGGTTTCTCGCGATGACATACGAAATCCAAGAACCCTTGTAACAAACCACTTCAGGAACTTGGAATAAAGCTGTTTCAAGTGTTGCTGTTCCAGAAGTTACCAAAGCTGCTTTGGCGTGATGTAGCAAGCGATACGTTTGGTTATTAATCAAATGTACATCGTTGTATTTGCTGATAAACGACTCGTAAAAGCTAGCGTCTTGCGATGGAGCTCCAGCAACCACAAATTGGTAATCGGGGTAGTGTTTACGCACCGATAACATGATGGGCAATTTGATTGAAATCTCTTGTTTTCTACTTCCCGGAAGAATGGCAATAATTGGTTTTTCGGGATTGAGATTGTTGTCTTCTAAGAAAGTTGAAAGACCTTCATCTTGAGCTTTAAATTGCTCAATAGCATCTAATAACGGGTGACCAACGTACTCAACTGGATAATCGAATCGTGCGTAGAATTCTTCTTCAAAAGGAAGAATAACATACATGAAGTCAACCACTTTTTTGATTTTGTGAACACGAGATTGCTTCCAAGCCCAAATTTGTGGCGAAATATAGTAGTGAACTGGAATACCTTTTTCGTGTGCCCATTCAGCAACGCGAAGGTTAAACCCTGGATAATCAATTAAGATTAACGCATCGGGTTGATACGCTTCAATATCTTGCTTGCAGAATTTTAAATTGCCTAATATGGTTCGCAAATTCATTGCGACTTCTACAAAACCCATGAATGCTAGATCGCGGTAATGTTTTACCATTTCTCCACCATGTTCTTGCATCAAATCGCCACCCCAAAAACGAAACTCAGCATTGGAATCTTGCTTTTTAATTTCGCGCATGAGGTTAGATCCATGAAGATCTCCAGAAGCTTCACCGGCAATGATGTAATATTTCATATTAGGCTGTAAACCAGTTTGAGTAGTAATAAATAAAATGGATTAAGGCCGCGGCCATGGTAACCATTAAGATGCCTTTTCCGATGTTGTCTTGCTCACGTTTCACCATGAATTGACGCATCACAACGGCATTTAAAGCAATTAAAAACAACTGCATGTTTTCGCTTGCTCTAGCGCTGATGAATTTATCGGCTACATCCATTCCCAAATAAAAAATAGCATATCCGATGGCTGGCAAAACCAAGCCAATGACAATGCCTATTAACATGGAATCTTTACGAAATAGTGAATTCATATTTCTTGAGTGCGTCTAAACTTTTGTGAGCTGTTAAGTCATATTGAACGGGAACTACCGATGCAAAGTTATTGTTGAGTGCGTGAATATCGGTGTCGGTTCCTTCATCGTAATTCACAAAACTACCAGTTAACCAATAGTAGTTTTTACCACTTGGATCGGTGCGTTTGTCGAATTTCTCTTCCCAATTGGCATTGGCTTGACGACAAACTTGAATGCCTGCTAATAAATCTGGAGCAACATCTGGAATGTTTACGTTCAGGCAAACACCTCGCTCCAAACCGTTTTTCAAAACAGACTCTATTACTTTTTCAGCCACAATTTTAGAAGTGGTAAAATCGGCATCGATGCTGTGATTTAATAAGCTAAACCCAACCGATGGAATACCTTCTAAACAGCCTTCCATTGCAGCCGACATAGTTCCTGAGTAAATCACATTTACAGATGCATTAGAACCATGGTTGATGCCCGATACAATCATATCTGGGCGCTCATCCAACACTTCATTCACGCCTAATTTGATACAATCAACTGGTGTTCCAGAGGTGCTGTAAATCAGCGTTCCATCTGCATGAGATTGATGTTCATCAATGCGCAACATCGAGTTGATTGTGATGGCATGTCCCATTCCACTTTGTGGTTTATCGGGTGCAACAACTACCACACGACCAAATTTTTTAGCAACTTCTGTTAATGCTTTAATTCCGGGAGCTGTAACCCCGTCATCATTACAAACTAATATCAATGGCTTCTTGCTCATAGGGTACGAAATTAACTATTCTTAACACGGTGAAAGCCGTTTCACATTAGGCTTTCGTAAAAAAGGAACGACATTTGGTATTCATGACCTCAAATTATAACGCGTATGAAAACTTTTCTGTTGTTATCAGCCATCATTTCAGTCCCGGTTTTGGGCTTAGCCAATGAGATTCCGGTGAGTTCAAATGTTAAAGAAGCTACTGTTTTTGTGCAGGGAGCTGAATTAAAACGCGAGGTAAAAACTTCCATTCCCAAAGGAATTAGCACGGTTGTTTTTCAAGGATTATCGAGTCAAGTAGATGAAAATACCATTCGAGTTGGTGGAAGCGGAAACTTTACGATTCTGTCTGTCAACAAACGCGTAAACCATCTATCAGACTTGCCAAAACCAAAAGCAATGTTGGTTTTAGAAGATAGTTTGGATTTGATGCAGCGCCAATTGGAATCTTTGCAAGCCGACAAGTACGGGTTGGAAGAAGAGAAAAATTTGATTCTCAAAAATCAAGATATCAAAGGAAGCGATCAAAGTTTATCGGCTGCTGAATTAAAAGCCATGGCCGATTTTTATAGAACCAGATTATCTGCTATTTCTAAATCATTGTCCGATCAAAATCATTCGATTGTTGAACACCAAAAAGAGATGAAACGTGTTCAAAACCAAATCAACGAATACCGTGCTAAACGTTCTCAGCCTGTTTCTGAAATTGCAGTTGAGGTAATGGCCGATGCAGCACTAAATGCACAGTTCAATTTGGTGTATATGATTAATGATGCTGGTTGGGTTCCTTCTTATGACTTAACCAGTTTAGCCAAAGCAGATGAATTGAAAGTGAAGTACAACGCCAAGATTTATCAGCATTCTGGAATTGATTGGAATCAAGTGAAATTGACATTGTCAACGGGATATCCTTTGCGAGATAACACCAAGCCAGAAATGCATCCGTGGGTGCTTCGTTTTCAGGAGTACGATAAACTATCAAGTTATAGTAATCGCAGGACAGATTATGCTCAGCCAGCCGCGGTTGAAATGGTGATGGATGAGGAAGTTGTTCAAGCAGGCACTTATCAATGGAAAGCTAAATCATCAGCTTCACTGGTGAAAATGGTAGAGAATCAGCTGAGTACATTATACAATATTTCAATTCCGTACAACATTCCTTCAGATCAAGATGTACATACGGTTCATATCCAAGATCACACATTGAAAGCCAATTACAAATACTACGCTGCTCCTAAATTGGATAAACAAGCCTTCTTGGTAGCAGGTGTAACCGATTGGAGTAATTTCAATTTGATGCCGGGTGAAGCGAAGTTGTTTGTAGATAACACATACGTGGGGAAATCATATTTCAATACGCAGTCAACGGAAGATACTTTGTTGGTAAGTATGGGGCGCGATCCAGAGATAGTAATCAACCGTAAACGTGTAAAAGATTACAGCGAAAAACGCGTCATTGGATCGAATAAACGTGAAACCATTGGTGTGGAAGTAAGTGTGAAAAACACCAAATCAGTAGCGGTTGATTTAACGCTTCAGGATCAAATTCCAATTTCAAGTAACAACGACATCACTGTTGAATTACAACAAAATGGGGGTGGAGTTTTAACAGCTGAAACCGGATTGTTAGAATGGGAAGTAACCTTGAAACCAGGAGAATCTAAAACATTCACATTTGTGTATGAAGTGAAATACCCGAAAGACAAACAGATTAATTTATAACGCTATTGAAGCCTCACTTCCAGTGGGGCTTTTTTGATTTTCAGTTGATTACTTCTTTTGGTTTAAAAGATTTCTCTACTTTTAAACCATTGATTAACCTATTACTCATTAAAAACT
>CAJWSQ010000008.1 GCA_913045895.1 uncultured Flavobacteriales bacterium
ACGGCTTTTGCGAACTAGCACCGTTATCTAAATACACCAATGGTTTTCCATTTACTTGTTCTTGTAAAATGGGAAATTGAGCTCTTATTTTTTCTACGTCAAACACGTTGTAATTGTCTTTTTGCAAAGGTTAAAATTGCTGACATCTATCAGCGATCATCACCTCTAATTTTTCTTTCAATGTGTCAACGCCAACCTCAGAAAGTGCTTCATCAGCAAACGCGTTGATCATTAATTTTCTAGCTTCTTGCGGCTTAACACCACGAGATTCCAAGTAAAACAATCCTTCTTGATTCAATTGACCAGTTGTTGAACCGTGAGAACATTTTACATCATCAGCGTAGATTTCCAATTCAGGTTTTGAATTGATGGTTGCATCATCGCTGAGTAAGATATTCTGATTGCTTTGGAATGCGTTGATTTTTTGCGCGTCTGGGCGAACGAAAACTTTACCGTTAAATACGCCAGTAGCTT
Source organism: uncultured Flavobacteriales bacterium (assembly GCA_913045895.1). Lineage (GTDB taxonomy): Bacteria > Bacteroidota > Bacteroidia > Flavobacteriales_G > Salibacteraceae > UBA6049. The sequence goes on from CAJWSQ010000008.1 coordinate 475, forward strand.
TATCGGTGATAACACCTTTGTAGTTCTCGTTGCTCTCGCAATGCGGCATCAAGTGATCAACAACCGAATGGTTGTCTACATGCATTTTACCATCTAACAAGTAAACACCGTTTAAGTGCGTTTCACAGCCAGTTCCTTCAACCAAAATATTGAGGTTGTTGCGAACCAATTGACCGTTGAAAGTGAAAGCTCCGGTAGTAAATTTACTGTTGTTTGCTTGTGTAACTTGAGTGGTTTGAATTTGTTGATTGGTATCGCCAATGGTTTGAATCATTTGATATTCAACCGATGCGTTTTCACCTACAACAATCTCGCTTACTCCGTTTACAAAAGCTTTTTCTCCACCGTTAGAAACGATAGAGTGGATGATTTGCGCTTTAGCACTTTGATCTACTACAAACAAGTTGCGCGGCACAACCAAAGCAGATTCGCCTTGAACTACATCAATGATGTGAATGGGATGTTCAACCACTTCATTTTTGCTTACGTGAACAAAAACTCCGGTGTGATTGAATGCTGTATTTAGAGCTGTGAAAATTTCGTTTTGAGCATTCACATACTGATCAAAGTGTTTGTCAACTACATCATAAGCTTCTATGCGAGCTTGATCTAATGTCAAAATAGAGACATTTTGATCGATGATATTTGACAAATGTGGTTGGTAGTAACCGTTGGCAAAAACCATCAGGTTAGCTTCCAAACCTTCCACTTTCCACTCATCTTGAAGTGCGTCTAACTTCACTTCAATGTGATGGTATTCTTGCTTGGTAATGCTGGTTAAACGTGTGTATTTCCAGTATTCATCGCGAGAAGTAGGTAAATCGAGTATGGTTAAAGCTTGCAATGCCTCTTCGCGAATGCTTTGATGATTGCTGCTTAAATCGGCTTTTGGCCGTTTCATAAAATTGGCGATGAAAGCGTCTTTTTTGCTAATAGCAGTTGTATTGCTCATGATTATGCCAATTCTGATTCTTTAAGCCAGTCGTATCCTTTTTCTTCTAGCTCCATTGCCAATTCTTTCGGTCCAGACTTCACGATTTTACCCTTGTAAAGTACGTGAACAACATCTGGCACGATGTAATCTAACAAACGTTGATAGTGTGTAATTACAATGAATCCGTTGTCTTTGCTACGCAATTCATTTACACCGTTTGCCACGATACGAAGTGCATCGATATCTAAACCAGAATCGGTTTCATCAAGGATAGCCAGTTTTGGATTCAACATGGCCATTTGGAAAATTTCGTTTCTTTTTTTCTCACCACCAGAGAAGCCTTCGTTTACGCTACGGCTAGCTAATTGTCCGCTTAGCTCAACCAACTTTTGTTTCTCTTTTACGAGCTTCAAAAAGTCTTTGGCAGTCATCGGTTCTTCACCGTGGTATTCACGGATGTTGTTGATAGCTGTTTTTAAGAAGTTGATGTTGCTCACACCCGGAATTTCTACGGGATATTGGAACGCCAAAAACAATCCTTCAGCTGCTCTTTCGTGTGGTTCAAGATCCAAAAGATCTTGATTATCTAGAATCACTGAACCTTGAGTTACTTCGTAATCTTCTCTACCAGCAAGTACAGATGCCAAGGTTGATTTACCAGAACCGTTTGGTCCCATAATGGCATGTACTTCACCTTTTTTTACTTCGAGATTCAATCCTTTTAAAATCTCTTTTCCTTCTACAGAAGCGTGTAAGTCTTTTATGCTAAGCATGTTTGCTTTTCTTTTTATCCTACTGAACCCTCAAGGGTGATTTCTAACAATTTTTTGGCCTCAACGGCAAACTCCATAGGTAGTTTGTTGAGTACTTCTTTGGCGTAACCATTCACAATTAAACTGATGGCTGTTTCTTCATCGATACCGCGTTGTTGGCAGTAGAAGATTTGATCTTCACCAATTTTAGAAGTTGTTGCTTCGTGCTCTACCTGAGCCGATTTATTTTTCACTTCGATGTATGGGAACGTATGAGCTCCACATTGATCTCCGATTAGCAACGAGTCGCACTGTGAGAAGTTACGCGCATTTTCAGCATTCTTATGAATCTGAACCAAACCACGGTAACTGTTTTCACTTCGTCCAGCTGAGATACCTTTTGAAATGATTACTGAACGGGTATTTTTACCCAAGTGAACCATTTTGGTACCTGTATCTGCCATTTGGAAGTTGTTGGTAACTGCCACCGAGTAAAACTCACCTTCAGAGTTATCGCCTTTTAAAATACATGAAGGGTATTTCCAAGTTACAGCAGAACCCGTTTCAACCTGAGTCCAGCTGATTTTTGAATTTCTACCTTCACACAAACCGCGTTTGGTAACGAAGTTGTAAACTCCACCTTTACCCTCGGCATTACCAGGGTACCAGTTTTGCACGGTTGAGTATTTTACTTCAGCATCGTCTTTGGTGATGATCTCAACGATGGCAGCGTGCAACTGATTTTCATCGCGTTGCGGAGCTGTACAACCTTCAAGGTAACTTACGTATGAACCTTCTTCGGCAACAATTAATGTTCTTTCAAACTGACCAGTTCCTGCTTCGTTGATACGGAAATACGTACTCAACTCCATAGGGCAACGAACGCCTTTTGGAATGTAGCAGAAAGACCCATCGGTAAATACGGCTGAGTTTAATGCTGCGTAGAAGTTGTCGTTTGGAGGAACTACAGAACCCATGTGCTCGCGCACCAATTCTGGGTATTTTTGAACTGCTTCTGAAAACGACATGAAGATGATTCCCAGTTCAGACAATTTCTCTTTGAAAGTTGTTTGAACTGAAACCGAATCAACAACGATATCAACCGCTACACCAGCTAATTTCTTTTGCTCTTCAATTGAAATCCCCAAACGATCATACATGCTTTTAAGCTCGGGATCAACCTCGTCTAAACTGTTCAGTTTTTTCTTAGGCTTTGGAGCTGCGTAGTATGTAATTTCTTGAAAATTGGGTTTTTCGTAGTTTACGTGAGCCCAAGTTGGTTCTGTCATTGTAAGCCAGTTGCGGTATGCTTCTAACCTAAATTCCAACAACCATTCTGGTTCGTTTTTACGTGCAGAAATCTGACGAATAATGTCTTCGTTCAATCCTTTCTCAACCTTATCGGTATCAAATTTTGAAACGAAACCATATTTGTATTCCGATTTCTTAAGTTCTTCTGCTAAGTCTGCCTCTGTATATCCCATCTCACTATCTTCTTTAGCTTATATTGAAAAGCTTTCGCCACATCCACAGGTTCTGCTGGCGTTTGGATTTACAAATTCAAATCCTTTTCCATTTAAACCACCGCTAAAGTCGAGGGTCGTTCCCACTAAATACAAGAAACTCTTTTTATCTACTACGATGGTTACACCGTTGTCATCGTATTGTTTGTCGTTTTCAGATAATTCTGTGTCAAACTTCAGTTGATACGTTAAGCCAGAACATCCACCGCCTTTTACTCCAACGCGAATGAATGAATCTTGTGGAACTTGCTCCTCAGCTTTAAGCTTGGCTACTTGTTCACGAGCTGTTTCTGATACGTGTATCATGTTGTCTATATTGATGTTAGCTCCAAATTTTATTTAGATTTAATCTAAATTAAGAGCTGTATTAGGTGCAAAATTACCCAATTATTGGTATTGCAACAAAGAAATTAACGGATTATTAGAACCTCCAAGCTAAGGTGTTGGTCCAAGAGTAGTAAAAGTTGTCAATGGGAACAATGGGTTTGAAGTCGTAAATGCCGTAAAAACCAGAGCTAAAAATCAAGTGATCTGAAAGGGCAAGGTTCAATTTTCCGATTTGTGAGATGCGTGGTGTAACTGCAAACGAATCGATTCTACCTTGAATGAATAAAATCACGCTGACCCATGAATGATCATTGATTTTGTAATTGTATCTCGGGTTGAAATTAAACTTGATGAGTTGATTCCATTCTGTTTTTGGATGTGTTTCAGGAATTCTATCGTCTGGCACTGCGGTGTAATCCCACAACTCTTCTTCATACATCACACCAAGTTTCAATAAAAACTGATGTCGAGGTTTATTGATGACAGTGTAAACACCATTTAGACCAATTAAATTTCGTTGTCGCAAACCTCTTTGAGCATCGTATTGCATTTGTGCAAACAGCGATGGGAAAAGTTTTTTTCTGAAGTTCCACAAATACTTGAATCGCAATAAACCCGTGTTTTGAACTTGCTCACCTCCGTTGAGTGTGGTTTTGTTGTTTCCAGTAATAATCCACAAATGCTTTTTCTTCTCATACGATAATGAGCTCTCTAAACGCGTGTACAAAAGCGGTTGGTCTTGCTTAATCATATCAAAACTCAACCCGATATACGCATTCCAAACGGCTGTGTCTTGCACGGTATCTTTCGCAATAGCCATATCATCAAAGTCAATGATTTGGGCATTGGAAAACGAGAACAGCAAAGTAAAAATGACGGTAAAGTAGAAATGACGAACACTCAATTTCATGGGGCACAAAATTAGGCAGGGCTAATTGAGCTGCCAACCCAGCATTTTAAAATAGTTTTGCACCAAACATTTGTGAATATGTTTGAGAATAGCAGCAATACCGATTTAAGTGCACTGGGCGAATTTGGATTGATTGATCAGATTACGGCTCCAGCCAAGAAAGTTCAACAAAGTACCATTACAGGAGTGGGAGACGATGCAGCAGTAATTGAAGCTGGCGATCGTTATTTATTGGTGAGTAGTGATATGTTGTTGGAAGGTGTGCACTTCGATTTGTCTTATGCACCTTTAAAGCACTTGGGTTACAAAGCCGTGGTGGTGAACTTAAGCGATATCTACGCCATGAACGGAACTCCACGTCAGATTACAGTAAATATTGGATTATCTAGTAAGTTCTCTGTTGAGGCTGTTGAAGAAATCTATGCTGGAATTTATATGGCATGCGATCAATATCAAGTGGATTTGATTGGTGGTGATACCACTGCTTCAAAAGCGGGATTGGTATTGAGCGTTACCGCTATGGGAACGGTTGATAAAGACAAAGTAGCCTACCGCAAAGGAGCTAAAGAAACCGATTTGATTTGTGTTACGGGAGATTTGGGTGCCGCTTACATGGGGCTTCAAGTTTTAGAACGTGAGAAAACTGTTTTTAAAGGAAATCCTGAGGCACAACCAGATTTAGAAGGGTTCGATTACATCTTAGAACGTCAGTTGAAACCAGAAGCTCAACGCGGATTGATTGAGTTTTTTAAAGAGCGCCAAATACAACCAACCAGTATGATTGATGTGAGTGATGGGTTAGCTTCGGAGCTGTTGCACTTGTGCAAAGCAGGCGAAGTAGGTTGTCAGGTATATATGCAGAAAATTCCAATTGATCATACTACAGCGCAAACTGCCGATGAGTTTAATATCAACCCGTTAGTTGCTGCCATGAATGGAGGTGAAGATTATGAATTGTTGTTCACGGTTCCAGTTACAGAGCATGAAAAACTACAAGACGTTCCGGGCTTACATATAATTGGTCACATCACCGAAAATGGAAGCGGTGCTTTCATGGTTGATGATGCTGGAAATAAATCTCAAATTACTGCTCAAGGTTGGAATGCCTTTGCGCAATAAGCTATTTTAGTGCATCAATTATCCACCACATTGCTATATGAAGTACACGGTTAAGATAGATGAAAAGAAAAACCCTGAGATCTACTGGGGTCTCAGGGTTGCTATACCTTATAATGCTATAGGAATTGCGTTTGGTATCTTGGTGAGAATGGATCAATTTCCGCAAGATATTGGCGATATCGGTACGGCCATCCTCTTCATTTTTGTACCAGTAGCAGCTCAAATCATTGATTATACGGGTAACGATTACGCTTCAATGGCTTTATTAATCGTTTCGTTGCTGTCTACTTTTTTCATCAGCTGGGTTATTTTCTCACCCATTGTTGGTCTGTTTCGCGGAATTATCGGTCTCCAAGATTAAAGTAAATCGTTGGCTAAGTTGGCCAATTCACTGCGCTCACCTTTTTCTAATGAGATGTGTGTGAACAGCGGATTTCCTTTCAACTTATCAATCAAGTAACTCAATCCATTCGATTGCTCATCCAAATAAGGTGTATCAATTTGGTGGATATCTCCTGAGAAAATCATTTTACAGCCATCGCCCGCACGGGTAATGATGGTTTTTACCTCATGTGGCGTTAAGTTTTGAGCTTCATCAACGATGAACATCACGTTTGATAAACTTCTACCACGGATATAGGCCAGTGGCGTTACCACAATTTTTTCTTTGTTCACCATGTCTTCGATGCGCTTGTAATTGCGATCGGTTTCTGGCCATTGATTTTTAATCAATTTCAAGTTATCCCAAAGCGGCTCCATGTACGGGTTGATTTTCGATTTGATATCACCCGGCAGGTAACCGATGTCTTTGTTGCTCAGCGGCACGATTGGTCGCGCCAAATAGATTTGTTTAAAATCTCTGCGCTGCTCAATAGAAGCCGCTAACGAAAGCAATGTTTTTCCAGTCCCTGCAACGCCTTGCATAGAGATTAAAGGAATCTCGCTGTTCAAAATGGCGTGTAAAGCAAAGGTTTGCTCTGCGTTGCGTGGAAGGATGCCGTAGCAACTGCGTTTTTCAACGCGCTCCATCATTTTGGTTTCTGGATTAAAGTAAGCCAGCACACTGCTTTTCTTGCCTTTTAAAATGTAGTAATGGTTGGCCAAAAGCTGAACGCCTTTGAATTCCATTCCACTTACTTCGCCTTCTTTGAAGAGTAAATCAATTAAATCTTGATCGATGTCTTCGTATGTTGATTTGCCAGAATACAGGTTTTGTACGTCCTGAATTTTACCTGTTTCGTAATCTTCGGCACTTAGGTTAAGCGCTTTGGCTTTGAGGCGTAGGTTGATGTCTTTAGAAACCAAAGTAACTTTAGCATCAGGCTCTTCAGCAATGAGTGTGAGAGCTGCGTTGATGATTTTGTGATCGTTTTTGTTGGTACCGAAAATCTTATCGGTTTTGTTTTGCGAATCCTGACCGTTCATGATCACTTTAAACTTCCCTTTTTTAGGTCCATTTAAAGGTGTCCACTCTTGCAACAGGTTTTTCTGCGATAGCTTGTCAACCATGCGGATAAACTCACGCGCTTCGTAGTTTTTGGTGTCGTTTCCTTTTTTGAAGTTATCGAGCTCTTCCAAAACAGTAATTGGAATGGCTACATCGTTCTCCTCGAAGTTCTGAAGGGCGTTGTGGTCATACAAAATGACAGAGGTGTCGAATACGAAAATCTTGCGTTGCTTTTTTGGTCTTGGCATAGAGCGTATTATTTTGGATGAAAGCTATAAAATCAGAAACCTGGATTTTCAAAATCCCGATTACCATATCGTTAGGAAAGTTAACGAATTGAAAATCCAAATTCGCTATTGCAGAGCCTGCACAGATAAAAAGCTACTAACAAGTTTTCAAGATAAATTGGTGAAAAATGAAAGGGGATAAAAACAGCATTTGGAAAGAAATCTTGTTATATTAGTGCTATTCAAGAAGGATAATCCTTCGCCCCGGTTTACTAGTAACTATAAATTGGTTAGTGAAAGAAATCGGGTAAGTTTCACAAAATGAAAGGAGGGCGGTATAATGCAGTCGAAAAAGAAATCTCGAATACAAACAACAGGTCAAATAATAGGGTTAAACGTTAATTCGTTAACGAATTAAACCCGCCTGATCATCCTTTGATGGAGATTAGGCATTTGCCTGATGAAATTTCTTAAAAAGGATTTCTTAGAGTCCGGCCGCAGATGATGCTTCCGGACTTTTTTATGCCTAAGTAAGTGTTACAAAGTCTTTTCTAATGCTGTCGATAATTTCTGATGGCAATTCCAATTCATTGGCGTGTTGAGTCCAGATTTCAATATGCTTTTGTGTATTTAGCACTACATTTTTAGCGTTCTTAATGGTGAAAGTATCTGCTATTTTAAGAATGTCAGCTAACTCGATATCAACTCGTTTTCCATTGATTGACATCGCTCGGCTAGTTCGCTTGTAATTGATGAGTGGATTCAATGAGTACGTTAAATCATATGCTGGTGATAAGTGCCACTGATCGTGGTTTTCATCGTAAATAAAGCTGTGATTTTTTAAATGATCATCCGTATTGCAGAATACTACGTTGAATACCATACGTTGAAATAGTTCTTCAATCTCTTTGTGTGGGACTTTTAAGAAAATCGCTAATTCAAATAGGTTTTCGTAAGTAGATTGATTAGCGCTTTGAAAATCCCATCCAGTTAATCCACTTGCGGTAAGTATGTGTTTCTTTTTACCATTTTGTCGATCGAATCGAAGTGTAGCGAAATGCTTGTCATCTATTAATTTAGATGGCATCATACGGATTCCAATTTGTGATGCAGTGAGGAAATAGCAATATTCAATCACTTCTCTGCTGTAGCCCAACTCATCATCAACAGATAGTTTTATGATATAATGATTGTATTCGCTTGAGGTTACAATATCACCGGGAATAATCTCTTTTGTTTTCTTGTTTTCAGCAACCAGAATTTTGGGTCTTGCACCACCTGCAGACGATCCAATTTTAAAAATATTGAGCAGTGCTTCATGATGGAGTCCTGATGCCTCTGTGTTTTGTTTGTTGTTCAACACTTGCTTCAGAACATCAATAATTTCGGTTAAATCCAGAGTTGTGTTTGCTGCAATGTTTTTACCGGGTTTGTATTCCAATGCTCCCATTCCTCGGTTTGAAACATAGGCCAATTGTTCTAAAACGTGAATTTGATTGAAACCACTGTGATTGGCTTCTAACCACTTTTTGAAAATTAAATTGCCAAACATATCTGGAAGTGAATCGGCAATTTGTGGTGGTAAACCTTTAAATGTTTCACCGTTGAATTGATTAAAAAGCTGTGTTTGAGGTATTTTTTTAATAATACCAGTTTCTGGAAACAGCCTAGGAAACAGGTTTGATTCTAAAAACGCAGGATTGTACTGAAAAGAAGATCGGGCCTTGTTTTCATCATAGCCAAGGCGACCTATTTCTTGGTCGAAACAAAACACATTTATGACTTCATTTTTTGCCATAGTATCAATAGAGTGAATTTATATCGTCTTGCTCTTGACTCTTTTTGTTGAGGTAATCCATCAAATCGGGTAATTGATCAAAATGCTGAAGTGTTTTAAGAAGCGTGTCTATGGTAAAGTTTTTACCCGATTCTAGGTTTTGTATAGTTATGCGCGATAAGCTCAACTCATCAGCCAGCTCTTGTTGCGTCAGGTTTTTGTTTTTGCGGAACGTCTTCACGAGTTTCCCAAAAGCCACTTTTACATCTTTTATTTTTGGAGTATCACCAAACATAATGCATAATATAATATTCAAATATATTAAAAAGTAATAAAAAGCATATTATAATATGCGTATAAGTCATAATCAATACTTTTTCTCATAACTCTAGTTTCTAAAGCTCATTGCTGCTTTTGGTTGGATGTATTTAAGTATCTGTAAAACAGGTGTTAAAACCCGTTTCTAAAATTATGCTTAATATTGCCGTAACATTGAGATAATAATTTAAACATATGGCAAAGAAGAAGAAATTGAAAAAAGAGCTTAAAAAAGCGAAGAAAAACTTGAAGTTAGCTAAGAAAGCAATGAAATCTGCTAAGAAGGCAGCCTCTAAAGTTTTAGCCAACAAGAAAAAGGCGAAAAAGAAAGAAGTAAAACGTGTTTTAAAAGTGGTTAAGGCGAATAAAGCCGCTGCTAAAAAGGCAGACAAAAAAGTAAGTGCAGCTAAAAAAGCACTGAAAGCGGCTTAAGTACTTTTAAAGTAATGAACTGAAAAGCAGCTCCAATAAAGGGCTGCTTTTTTTGTGGGCTACTACTTCAACAAAAAGAAATAAACCACACCCCAAATGGCCACAAAAAACAAACCCGGAAAAACAATGGTGTTCATTTGTGCTTTGAGGTTTTTCTTGATATAAGCCGAGTATAACAAATAGCCCAAGAAAACGGCTGCAAGACCAATGGGTATAAATGGATACGTCATTTCAATCTCTTTTTTGGAGGTTGCTGTGTAGCAAAACCAATCTCAAGATAAGGATTTTTCTTTTCAAAGTAGGTTAAACCACGCGATAGAATAGCTGCGCTGAGCTCGTAAACTCGGTTCGCATGGGAGCGGGAGGATAAATTATGTAATGAGCATTACATGAAGTAATTATCGTACAATAATTCTTCTTGTGAAAATTTGTTGATCGGTATTGAAGATTAAGAAGTATACACCTGAAGGTTGATTGATATCAATTTCAATTAAAAGTTCATTACTGAAAGTATTTCGATATACAATCTGACCTTTAATATTTATAAGGGTAATTTCTAAATGTGAAATAGGTTGTGATAAGGAAATACTTAATATACCATCGTTTGGATTGGGGTATACGTTCAAAATATTTGATGAATTCAACTCATTTGCACTAACCTGAGTAATTGGAACACAAGTAGAAGTATCTGTACACCCATTTTCAGTAATTTCTACTGCATAATTTCCATTTGAAGTAGCAGTAAAAGATGAATTAGTTTCACCAATTATGGCTGTATAATTGGAATCGCAGTTAAGCCATTGAAAAATACCAGTACTATTATTGGCTGTAATTGTATTTAAGTTGGTATTGGTAGATAAATCTGAAACAGAGTTAATAGTTAAATCTAAATTTACTATAGAGTCACAACCTAATTTGTTAGTTAGAACATATGTAGCTGTATTGTTTGAGCTGCTATAGGTATTCCCATCTATCCATGTAACAGGTTTACATGAAGTTATAATATCGGTATAAGAGTTTGAATATAATATAGTTAAGTTAAGTGTAATAACTGAATCACATCCAACAGAGTTTACCAAAGTTTTAGTTGCGGTAGAATTACTAGTAGTATAAGTGATACCGTTAAAAGTATAGGAATCACATGCAGTAACAGTTTCAATACTTGAGCTGGAGTTTAGTATGGTAAGGTTCAATGTTATAATACTATCACATCCATGAGAGTTTGAAATAGTGTCTGTAGCTGTATTATTATTCGCTGTGTATGTTATACCATCAATCCAAGTGTAGTTTTCACAGGCTGTAATAGAATCAACCCCATATGTGGGTTGTAAAATTGTTAAGTTTAGTGTTATAATTGAATCACATCCATGTTGGCTAATCAGCGTGTCTGTAGCTGTATTATTATTCGTTGTGTATGTTATTCCATTAATCCAAGTATAAGAATCACATGAAGATATAGAGTCGATTGTGTATAAGGTGTTATTAATCACTAAATCAAGTAAAATGATACTATCACATCCATTAGAGCTAGTAAAAACAACAGTTGCGGTGTCATTATCTGCTGTATAAGTTATTCCATCAATCCATGTGTAACTGTCGCATGCAACTACAGTATCAATTACTTGGGTAGAATTTAATATAGTTAAGTCATATGTAATTATGCTATCAGCTCCACAATTTGTTACAACAGTATCAGTATATAAGCCACTTTGGTAGTAAGCGGTGTAGCTATTTGGTATTATAAATGAATCACATTCAGTTATTGTAATATAGGTTGGTAAGGCAAAACATCCTTCAGCAGCACCAACATCTCTAGTGCCAACTATTGGTGCGTTTTGAGCATCAGTAGTGTCATTAGGTGTTCCAGCATCTACCGCTATGCTAACTGAACTAGGTATTAAAGTAGGTGTTGTACCACCATATAAGGAAAATGATTGTAAATCTAGTTGTGTTGAAGTGACGTTTATACTATCCATTGAACTAGCTCCAGTTGGAGAATCACCAAAAAGATTATACCCAAATGAAGTTATAGTGGGGATAGATGAATTGTATATTTGATTATTACTACTATCATTTTCGGCAATAATGCTACTTTTTAAATAGATCGCTGAGGTACCAATATTATAGTCAGTATATAGCCCACTACCATCGCTATTAGCACTATTGTATGAAATGGTTGAATTGGTGATATCAATGGTTGATGAACCGTTTCCTACTTTGGAACAAACTCCACCACCCGAACTACTGGCATGATTATTATAAATTGTAGATTCTAAAATATTTATTTGTGTCAAATAACCTGAACCGGTGAAAACACCTCCTCCATCACTTGAAGAGTTATTATAAATCGAAGAATTTGAAATGGAGACATTATTGTGATAAGATCTTGCAAAGATCCCTCCACCTTGAGAATTATTGTAGTTATCAGATATAGAGGAGTTTGTTATGCTGACGTCTGATTCGCTTACGTTTGAGTATCCATAATATGTATTGCAATATGAATATATACCCCCTCCGTAACCATTTCCATTAGCAGAATTCGAAAAGTTGTTAGAGATGCTAGAATTTAATACGTTTACTGATGATAGGCCATCGGAATAGCTAGAGCTGTTTGGTATTGATACTGAGCAGATGCCAGAACCTCGACTGGAATTATTTCCATTGATTGTTGATGATACAATATTGATATATGATTTACAGTAGTATGAATAATCAGTGATAGAATAAATACCACCTCCAAGAGAGTTTGCTGAATTGTTCGAAATGAATGAGCCATTTACATTCACAATAGATATTCCATTAGCATGTGAATATACACCACCACCTGAATTTATGGCGGTATTATTATGCACTTCTGAATTATATAGATCGATTACTGATTTGCCTGCTGGTACATCAGAGGATATCCCACCTCCATAATTGGCAATGTTATCTTTGATAATAGAATTACTCAATTTTATATAAGAAGAATCGGCCGTTGATGGGCTTGAACTTATTCCACCACCGTATCCTGTAGAAGTGTTACCTGCAATGATCGAGTTTGTTAAGATAGTAGGTAGTGTTGCCCAAGATCTAGTGTATATACCTCCTCCGTGACCATATGACGTATAAGAGGAAGAAGCAGTGTTGTTGAAAATCAAAGAGTTATTAATAAATAAGGTGTCAGTGCAATTATAGAGATATATTGCTCCGCCATTATTAGATGTGTATCCATCTATTAATACCACTGAATCTAGAATAATTCTATTTGCCTGTTCAAAAGAAAAAATCCTGGAGTTATTATTTCCCGAAATGTATAGGGTGTCATTACTGTTATATAAACCTTTAATAACGACTCCAACATTACCAAAATCAATATCTCCACTAATTAAGAAGATTGTATCAGATCCTGATGTAATTAAAGAGGGAGAAAAACGTATTGTATCACCAAAACTTACACTATCCGAAATGGCTCTTAAAGATCCAAGTCCCCAATCATTTGTATTAGTAACAGTAAAAGTTGTTTGAGATTTAACAGCTATGCTTATGAGAAGCATAACGAATAGGAACATTTTATTCATCGTATGGTGGATATTGTGAAGACACAAAATTGTCTGTTAAAGTACAATAACAAAGGTATTATTTTTATGACTAAACTTTAGAGGCACTAAACAATATATCAGAATTTGAAGTATTACAAAAGGGCAAGTTTTTTAACCTTTTGTTTAGGAATTGAAAAAATCACGCGGTTGGGCACGGGATATTCGTTTTCAATGTACTTCTGTAAAATGCCACCATGTGCCACTTTCAGAAAATCTAACTCCATAGTTTGAGCATGCGAACTGATAGCTACAAACAAAATTAAAAGGATATTGAAAGCTGAAATCTTCATGTCTACTCAAGTAGTTTTAGGTTTTGGAGTGTAAAAACACGATGGGAATCTCGCTTTCCGTTAGTTCATGAATCGAAACATTTAAACCTTCTATGACTATTTTTTTCTGTTAAAATTTATTCTTGTTCGATATCAGTTGAATCACCAAATGGTTTTGATGATGTTGTTCCTTTATCAATTATTGATTGTATTGTTGTGGGAACAGTAAGACCTGTTGTGAAAGCTAACCAACCACTTATTTCATATCCAGAGGAGAGATAAATGTAAGCAAGAAATGCACCTGCCATTGGCCAGAAAATAAAGAATACCCAATAAAGAGAATCTTTTGGAACGCGATCAGCAGTTGATAATTTAGATTCTTGATAAAGGTTCATCATATTAAGCATAAAACCTCCAACACCAGCTTGAATCAATGGTTCAATAGGAAATTCCATGCTAATGAATTTTGTTAGTTAAGGCATTAATTAGTCTTGTGCCAAATGAGCTTTCGCTTGTGTATTTATCCCTTAGGGCAAACAGTGCTTGTCCTTTAGAATTGGACTTTTTTGCTTGTATTACCTTGTCAGAATTTTTCAATACTTTGAATACTTCTTCATAAGAGGCATTCACTTCCTTTGAGATTCCTTTGGCAGTTCTCCACTTGAACTTTGACATAAGCAATGCCTGATAAATTTTTTCTTTTAGTTCTTTATTTTTCATACTGCAATCAATGATACCCAACAGTCTTGTATAAGCATAGTAGCGGTTTTCACGCACTAACCTTTCGGTTAAACACATACATACTTAATTTCGTTTTAACGATTAAACCGCTATTATTTTTTATATACAATGTTGCCATTAGTATTTTATTCCGCTACAACTTTTAAAAGTCCTTGCAATTTCGCAAGCAACTCATCAAATGTGAGTATGTCAACATTCTTCTGATTCGCTCGAAGTAACTCAAAACATTTGGCTTGGTGTTCATCCAAATTACTTTTCATTCCGATAACTAAAATGGCCTTAGGTTCCAGAATTTTCTGCTCCTTGCCGTAATCTTTCATAAAGACATCTTTTTGGTCAAGACATTGACTTATTCCACCTGATAAATCGTCCGAATAGGAAAATACATCTGGTTTCCTGTATGCACTTTTTTTGAGTAAATCTTTTTTGTGTGTTTTGATTTCCAAAAGAGCGAAGTTATCTTGGAATCCATTTTCAAATAGAAAATCTACAATTCTACCATCTTCATTTTCAAATGTTTTTCCGCCAACATAAGCCTCCTGTTTTCTCAAAATCACATCAAAAGGAAACAAATGGTTTAAAATCCAAGAGTTGGTTCCGAAAAATTTCTGCCATTGCTTTTCATTGTCAACTTTTGACGACATAAGTCTTTCAAAGTTTTTAATAATATCTTCTATGAAAACTTTGTTTATTTTATCTCGAGTTTTGATGAAGTTTGAGGTTACAGAAATTTTACTTGGTGGTGCAGTTTCCATAACTGTTGAAAGAGACTCAATATCTGCTTTTGTAACTTTCTCAAAAGAATCAAACTTATTAAGGAAAGCATCTAATTGACCTGCATTCAAGTAAGTCTTGACTTTATCAAGCTTTGTTGTGATTTCCGCAATCTCGTTGTTAATCATCAATTTCCGAGTTCTATCATACCATCTTTTCTCATTATTTATTTTTTTAAGAATCGGTATAAGGTCAGCCCAATTTATTGATGCGGTTTTAGTTGAAAATCGATTATTTATATTAATTCCCACTGTTAGTTTTTCAACCTCTTTAAATTTAGAGTAAAGAACTTGAGTAAATTGTCTTAATCTGTTCGAGCCTAAACCGTATCGACTTGTTGTTTTGAAATCGTTTGGTATATCAGATTCTTTTTTCCAACCTCGCAGTTCGATAGTGTGAATTCTTTTGGATTTGACACTTCCGTCAGTTGGATTTACAGAATATGGATAGTAAATAAATTTATCTTCTTTTTTAAAAAGTTCTTTTGCCTTATGTATAGGTTTGCCGTAATTATCACAATATGAGAATACAGTCTTCGTAGAATTGTCAGTCGTTATATTTTCTTCGTTAGGTTTGTATTTAGGCATAATGTTTCTTCAATGTTAATAGGGCATCACGGGACAAAACAGAAAAACTGCGTGTACCCCATTGTTGAGTTCTAAATAATTCTATGATTTCATTAGGTGTGAGAAGTGTGGTGTACTACTACGGAGAATGCTTCGGTTTCATGGGTTGTGTTTTAGAGGTTTGTTTTTCAGGAAGAAAGGTAACTAAAAAAGCAAAAGCTGGGGAGAGATTTCTACAAGAAATTAGAGAAATGAAAAAAACACCAATTAGCTTATATGCAAAGCGTTTGTATCTGTGGTTTATTCCACTTGGTGATGAATTTCCTTTCCTTTTACCAAAAAAACTATTAGGCTTATGAACCAAAGTAATCCGACAAATATGCTTGCATACACATATTTTTTTTGGTGCTCTTTAATAACTGCAATTTGCTTTGGATCAATTGACGGAAATTGCTCGTGCCTCTCTTGCATTTCCATATACTCTTCAGGCTTCATGTTATCCTTGATCAGTTTTTGAAGTGGTAGTGATGTGAAGATCAGGTAATTCATGTCACCGTAATAAATTGATATCTCATTTAGAATAGAGTCGTTTCGCTGAGGTGAATAACCAGATATGCTCTGATTTAAGGAGTCCATTTGTGACTTGACAAGTATGGAGTCTTTCATCAAATTACTTATGCCTGATTTTAATTCAGACCTTTGTAAACTGTCTGGCCCATACCAACTTGTGTCAGCCAATGATTCCCTGTTCTGTAATAGTGCATTGTTAATGCCTCCCATCTGGTATGTAAGCTCTTGGTATAGTTTGTTGTATTCGTCTACGTTTACAAACTCTTTACGCATATTATCTAGCTCGGGAGCCCGTCTTAATATCTGGTTTTCAATTGCAAATTCGCTCATCAGAGAGAAGAGGGTAATCAAAAATGCACTGGTTATAAGTGTAAATTGAGGAATGTTAAAAGATTCAATCTTTTGTTCACTGATCTTTTCGTTGGGAATGATATTTCTTTCGTTGAAGTAGAGATAAGCAGTTATCTGAAGAAGACTAGCACTTAAAGCCAGATAAAATAGAAGAGAATCATGTTGTGTATGGTTAGCTCCGTATACAAATCCAATTATAGCTACTCCGATTCCCGTTACTCGATTTACACGAAGTTGTGCAAGAATTGCATTTGGTGTTTCAAGTATGGTTTGCTTGCTAGCAAAATAGAGGAAAACAACCATTAACAAGGAAAGCATCACAAAGATGATGATAGAAGGTGTTCCAAAAATATGTTCGCATCCATAGCTCATAGCTATCAATGAAGCAATAATTAGAAAGTAGTAAGGTGCAGATCCTGGGTTAAGATTCTTGAAAAAGTTCTTTGAAAAAGATTCGAAATTTAGATTTTCAAATGGTCCCATACTGTTTCTTTTTAATAGGTAATTAGAAAGTCCTCTTTAGTAACAGGATGAAATTCCTGTCATAGCGGTATCAGCTATTGAATTAACAAGCATGTATTCAAGCCGTTTTTGTTTTGGTTGTTAGGATCAAGATGAGCTTATTCTACAAGAAATTGTAGATATAGAATAACCACGCTAGTGGGCGTGGAAAACACTCTAATTGTTCTAGCTCAATATTTATTTTAATTTTTAAATCAAGACTTGATTTACTAACCATCCATTTCTGTAAATGCCCAGTAAATAAAGCAGTGATTGTAGTTATAAATGTTAATCAAAATAAAGTTCGATTATCAGTTACTAGGTTCGTATCATCGAAATGACCTTTGTCAAAATCAATTCTATCTGCTTTTACAGCAATTGGGAAATAGCTGTTTCCACTAGAAACCATTTTTATTTTATTAGCCTGACTCATAGAAAAGTCTAGCTTGCCATCGGCTAGACTATTCAAACTAGCAACTAATTCCGATTCAACTGAAAAGTCAGTGTCAATTTCAACCACTAAATTTTTGGCAAGAAGTGTTCCTGTAATTACTAGAATATTTCTCCTATTCGCATTTTTCAGAAGAGCTTTGTTTACGTGCTTGAAATCTGAATTTGCAAGGTAATTTTGAACTTCTCCTACAGGTACCTCTCTTGTTACAGAATTATCATAGCTAATGGTTACTTTTTTACCTGATTTAATATTGGCAGACAGTTCAAATGCCCCTAGACCTAATGAGTTTAATATTTCTTCTAACAAAGAAATTCCAATATTAAATCCGTATTCGTCTTTAGTTGTCGAATCTATGTTTAGTGCAGGGTTTTCAATAATGTTCAGTGGTTGTTCACTAACAAATGCATGCTCTATGTGAGAATAATATAATTGTAAGTCATCGAAAGGTCTTTTCAGCCAAAGCTGTAGAAGTTTGTGATTTCGAACAGGGCCTTCTATTAGATCATAGCCTTGATCTCTCAGAGTTTTAGTAAGATTCATTTTTAAAATTTTTGGGATTCGCATTCTAAATTAAACCACAACCCTCACAAAAAGAAATACTTACATAAAAATAGCAGAAAACAGCTATTGATTTAACAGGCATATATTCAGGTCGTTAGGTTTTTTGTGGATTTAAGTGGGATGAGCATAATATTGAGGAGAGAATTCTACAAGAATTTAAGAAAAGCAAAAACCACGCGGATGGGCGTGGTTAATAGGCTTTAAGACTCCAGAATCATTTTCTCAATCTGCTCATTTTGAGATTTGGTTTGCACATGTTTGGAGTTTTCGAGCAATACAGCGTGTTTCAATGAGGGGAATATGTTGCGTGCACGATTTAGCATCTTTTTACCGGGGAATAGAATATCCTGCTTAGCAGCAATTAGGTTAATGGGGGTTTTGATTTTTCTGGCATTCGTAGAATTAATAACGGGTACAGGCGTAAAGTCCATTTCAAATTCTAAAAACACTTCAGAGAGAAAATCAATAGCAAACGGATCTCTTTCCGTAAATACGTGTGATAGAAATTGCTCTACATATTTCTGTTTTTGGGTTTTCATATAGCGCTTCATCGGTATAAAAACCCGAAACAGCGTCTTCAATACATTTCCATTAACGATATAGGCTGGAGCAGACAAAAACACCTCTTTAATTCTGCGTTCATCAAACTCAAGTGTTTTTAAAATAACCAATCCGCCAAATGAGAATCCAGCCATTGTAACAGCATCTAAATGCAATTCTGAAATAATTTCATTCATCCACTCACCATAAGAATGGTCTTTCATGCTCAACCTAGTTTCAGCACTCTTATTGGGTTGGGCAAGCACATCTACCGCATAAACTCGATAGCTTTTATCCAAATTTCTATAGGTTTCAAGAGCGATAGGAGCACACCCATTGGAACCATGAACAAGTATTATTGGCGGGTTATTTTTAGCCCCTGTTGCGATAATAGTTGTTTTTCCAAATTGCGTATTTACGGTTATGTATTCGTATTTGATATTCAACTCGTTGAGCTTTTTATCATACAGTTGATGTATTCTCCGTTTACCTTCCTCGGTTTTATACAATGACTTCATTTTCGTGCTTCCTTATTGTTGTTTTAACCCTGCTTATCACTTGTTATTAAGCTTTTTTTGAATGGCGTTGCCAATAGCCGCGCCCAGTGCAATTCCAACAGGAATTCCGATGGCCAAATGGTGTATTCCAGCTCCTATAGCTGCGCCAAAGGCAGTTCCTACTGCAATGCCAATGGCTACGTAATTGGGGTGTTCACTTCTAGACATCCATTCTAATTTTTAGTGAGTTATGCTACTGGTTTTAAAACTACATTTCCTTTTTTGTGGCCTTTTTCAATGTAGGTGTGTGCATCGGCTAATTGCTCTAAGGGATACACACGATCAAGCACTCCTTTTAGGTTTCCAGCTTCAATAATTTCCAGCAAAATGCCCATCAATCTTTTGGTTTCTTGTGCAGGCAAAGCACCAGTTGCCGAGAATTTGGCTTTTTTCTTGCCAAAAACAGAAGTTACCATCATATCACTCAACAGGGGTAAACCCAAAACTGGTGAAGCATAAATGCCGTTTTCTGTCAATGCATTTCTGCAATCGGCAAACGAGCGTACTCCCACCGTATCGTAAATCAAGTCGTAAGTATTGGTTCTTGATGTAAAATCGTCTTGGGTGTAATCAATGGTGTAATCGGCACCCAATGCTTTTACCAACGGAATGTTTGGAGTACTGCAAACGGCTGTTACCTCGGCTCCAAAATGTTTGGCTATTTGAACGGCAGCTGTTCCTAATGAACCAGAAGCTCCGTTGATGAGTACTTTTTGTCTGGGTTGGATGTTGCCCAAATTGGTTAAGAAATTCAGTGAAGTGATACCGCCATCGCACATGCCAGCAGCTTCCTCAAAGCTTAGGTTTTCAGGTAAATGCGCTACAATGCCGTCTTCAGGAACCGTAACATACTCGGCATAAGTTCCCATGGTGTCAATGTTTTCACCAAAAACTTTATCGCCCACTTGAAATTGAGTCACTCCAGAACCAACAGCTTCAACAACACCTGCGAATCCTGTTCCCCAGATTGGGTTTTTAGGTTTGGTGATACCAATCATCAATCTCCCGATGTATGGTTTTCCAGTTCGCATCATGGTATCTGCTTTGGTTACAGATGACGCGTGAATTTGGATGAGAATTTCGTTGGGTTTAGCAATCGGCTTCTCCATTTGACCTACTTTAAAAATGTCTGGTGATCCGTATGCTGTTGTGATAATTGCTTTCATAAGACTTGTGTTTTTAAGATTATGAAGCAAAAGTGCGATCTGGATAGTGCCCCGAAGTTCGGAATTGCAAGAGTGTGTTCGGATATGTAATTCCGAACCAAAAACAGGTTTTAACCCTTCAAAAACTGCTTAGGTGTGATGCCCGTTTCTTTTTTGAAATAGGTATTGAAAACCGTTTTAGAATTGAAACCACAGTCGTAAGCAATTGACATAATGGTTAGGTTGGCGTTTTCTGGAAGCAGTGCCAAATGCTTAAAAGCCTCAATACGATACTGATTGATGAATTCGTTGAAGTTCTTTCCAAACTCAGCATTCAATAACCACGATAATTGGTTGGGGTGGATATTCAATTGCTCAGCCAAAGAGCGCAATGAGAGTTCTGAGTTGAGGTGTGGTTTCTCCTTCTCAATCAACTCAAGTAATTGTGCTTTGTATTGTTCGGCTGTTTCATTATCAAGCAGCGCTTTCTTTTTAGCCGGTTCCGTATTGATTTCGAAGAGTTCTTTCGGAAAGAGTTTTTGATGGTATTTTGGATAGCGTGGATCTTTCTTAATAGGATTTACCAAGGGATCTGAATAGCGTAACAAGAGCAAAGGAGATTGCTTTTGCATGGATGCCTCAACCCACTCAAAGGCTTCATCATTTCTAGCAGTTGCTCCAGCCAGCATAAACCGATACGAATCTGCGGTAAAACCATCAGCGCCATCGGCTAGTTCATTTAAAAAACGCTCCGATTTTTCTGCGTTGATAGCATCTTTTTTCAGGGCATAACCCAAAGCTTGCGTTCCCGCTTTTTCACCAATCACCACAATTTCGGAAGGCAAAGCATCAAAGTATTGGATGGCCTCATCGTATTGTTTCAGCATCAGTAAGCAAATGGTTTTTACTGCATGCACGGGAATATTCATCGGATTCACTTCTAGGCAAGCATTGAGTTGCTTCAATGATTCGTCAAAATTCTCAGTCATGTATTCCACATATCCGCTGAAAAATTGGGTTTCTTGCGAGAAAGGATCTATGCTTAACGCGTTGCTCAGGTGTTTGTGAGCAGCATCATTTTTGCCAGCAATGACGTATAAAAAGGCCATAAACTGCTGCGATTCTACATGGTTTGGGTTTAAACCTATGGCTTTTTGAGCATGTTCAAACGATTCTCTGAAATCGCATTTGGTAAAAAAGGCCAAGTTGGCCAGTTGGTAGTAGCCATCAGCTAACCGATCATTTATACTTAATGCTTTCAAAGTTAGCTCGGCACATTTTCTCCAGCCCACTTCATACGGAATTACACCAACGGTAGCCAAAAAGCTATGAGCATCGGCTAAGCCAACCATAGCTTCAGCATTGTTGGGATCTAGTTCTAAAGCTTGCTGGTAAAATGCCATGGATTGCTTCACATCCTCAGGGTTCCATTTGTTGAATTTTTGTCGCCCTTTGAGAAAGAGTTTGTAAGCATCTAAACTGGCTGTTTTGGCTTCAATGAGGTGTTCTTGAATTTCGAAGTGACCAAAATGTTCGCGCAGTCGATCAGCAATAATCAAGCTGATTTCATCTTGAACTTCAAAAACGTTATCAAGTTTTCTATCCCAGGTTTCAGACCAAAAATGGAAATCTTCGGCAGCATCAATCAGCTGAGCTGTAATGCGCATGGAGTTTCCAGCTAAACGCACACTGCCCTCAAGCAAAGTTGAAACGCCCAACTTTTTACCTAGTTCTGGAATGGGAATGTTTATGCCTTTGAAATGAAAAGCTGAAGTTCGGGAGGTGACTTTTAGGCCGTCAATTTTGGCGAGTGCATTGATGATTTCTTCGGTGATACCATCGCTGAAATATTCGTTCTCCTCACTGCTACTCATGTTTACAAACGGGAGTACAGCAATTGTTTTGTCAGCTATTTTAGGGGTCAACTCCATTTTGTTTCAGCTACCAATCAACTTTAATTGCGAAATATACAATGTACAAATGACAATTTGAAGTTAGGTTGAATCACTTGATTTGAAGAATTCTGCACGAAATGAAAAAACCACGCTGTTGGGCGTGGTTCAATCAAAACTCATATCTATATAAGTTAGGGCATTTCGCAATAATCGCTGGTTGGGTATTTGTTGGCTTTGTTGCGGTTGTTTTGCCATTGCAGTGGTTGCAGGTTGCTTAAGTCATCATTTCCGCCTAATGCCACTGGCTTTATGTGGTCAATTTCCCAACCCAATCCAAACATTTCGGTATCACCGTATTTGTCCCATTGCATCAAAGCACCACAGTAGTCTTTGCGGATTATATTAGGATCATATCCCTCAGCTTCTTTTGCTTTGTTCCAAACGGCTTTTTTGATCTCTTCAGAGAAATGACTTCCGTTGGTGTCTGTGCTTCTGTTTCGGGTTAAAAGTGCTGTTTCCATGACTTGGATTTTGCTCTAAAGTATAGCAGCCATCGGATATTAGCGAAACATTAACATCAAAATAGCGGAAAACCGCTAGTGGCTCTGCAGGTGTTTTTTGAGGTTGGTGGAAACAAAAAAAGCCACACTTTAAAGCGTGGCTTATTCTATACGTTCAGTCGCATTAGCTGTTGCTAAAGTCAAAAGTAATTGTGGAATTGTCTCCAGATCCACCAGAATAATTAAGTGTTAATGACTCAGCTGAGCATGATGCGCTGTATCCATTACTACCTGTATATGGATTATCCCAGTTCATTCCGATACTTGCAATTTTATTGGGAGCGTTGTTATCTACACCGATAACAGCGTATGAAAGAGATCCTTGATCTCCGGTCATAAATCCATTTGATTCGTTGTTTCCAATTACTTGCCCTTTTGCTCCTGGTTGAATAACAGTTGCTGGACCACCATTCCAAACCCCATGTGAAAGGTTTGAATTAGTTAAAATAAGAAGATAATCTGTGATGTTGTTAAATTCAATAAGTGTGCTTCTTGCTGACATAATTTTAGGTTTAGATAAATTAATAATTAGGATGCTGTTAACAGTTAAAAATAAAGTGTGGTTGGTCATGACTTTCACCTTGTTTTCGAGTCCTAAATTATATCAACAAAACCCACAAAATGAAATGCTTACATCAAATTGGCTGAAAACAACCAGAGTATAAAGCAGCCCATTATTATGTTGTTTCAGCTTCATTTCAAAAGCAGATTAAAGAGAAAATAAGCAAGAAAATGGGGGTTATCCCAAAGCAGGTTTCAAGGCATTCACCATGTCTTTTACGAAGGCTTTTACTTCAGCTTCATCGTATTCAACTGCCGTGCGTTCTAGAGCAAAATGACGTAAGTCTAATTCTTTTTCAATGCAAAAGGCATCAGTAAGTCCAAAACCCAATTGAGTTAAGTGAAAAGCCAGTTTGCTGCTATCTAATGATGGAGATAATGATTTAGGCTGATGTAATTCCAACACCTTTTTCAAGAATGCAGCCGTTTCGCGCTTGTTGGTTAAAGCCAAATTGCCAATTTCAGCGTTGTTGCGTTCTTGACTCACGTTAATGAGCAAACAGCCCAGCATGGGATTTTCTAAATCAAACAACAGCGATTGGTGCAATAATTTGCGGTACCACTTGATGAAGTCGCCATCACCCGCTTTCTTAATCACCTTTTTGGTGTACTTCAGCTTTTCTTCAGCAGCCAATTCAATCAAAAACTCATACAAGTCTTTCTTGTTTTCGAAATACTGATACACACTTCCTTTGGCAATTCCCAAAACCTTAACCATGTTGGTGATGGATGCGTTCTGATAATCGTTCAAAGCAAATTCAAATAAGGCGGCATCCGTAAAGTCGGCACGTTTTTCGGGTCTGAGGTTAAGAAATGTTGACTTCGGCATGATGAAGGCTTGGCATTAGAAAAATGAAGCCCGAATATATGAAATTACAATCAGCTGATTTTGAATAGATTTCGTAATAATTTCAATTTTCCATCATACGGAGGATATTTTAACGGTAAATCGAACCAGGAAGACTTCTGCAAAACGCTTTTTTCGTGCGAAAATGTTTTGAATGAGTACTCACCATGATAAGCTCCAATCCCGCTCACACCAACGCCTCCAAAGGGTAATTCGGGGTTGATGAGGTGTTCCAATGTATCGTTTACCACACCGCCTCCAAAAGACACATTTTTTAAAATCGATTCGCGCAATTTTTTGTTGGTTGTAAAGTGGTAAAGCGCCAATGGTTTGGAGTATTGACGGATAAATGGCACAATTTCACTTTCATCGCTGTAGGCAATGATGGGTAAAATAGGTCCGAAAATCTCGTCTTGCATCACTGGTGAGTCTTTGGTTACATTGGTCATTACTGTTGGGGCAATGTATTTTTCAGCTTCGCTAAACTCACCACCAATTTCAATGTGTCCATCTTTTAAATAGCCAACCAATCGTTGCCAATGTTTGTGATTAATCACTCGAGCATAACTGTCAGACTTTTTCGGATCATCGCCATAAAAAGTGTGGATGTGTTTTTTGAGTTCATCCACAAATTGATCTTGAATGCTTTTATCAATTAACACATAATCTGGAGCAATGCAGGTTTGTCCACAGTTGAAAAACTTACCCTGAGCCAAACGTTTGGCTGCAATTTTCAAATTGGCTGTTTTGTCTACAATGCACGGGCTTTTACCTCCCAACTCAAGCGTCAGAGGAAGCAATTGCTCGGCTGCGGCTTTCATCATGATTTTACCTACTTGCGGACTTCCTGTAAAGAATAGGTAATCAACAGGTTGCTCTAATAATTCTTGGGTTTCAGGAACAGCGCCTTCAACCACTGCCAATACCTCTGGCGTAAAATATTTGTGAGCTAAGTTTTTCAATGCAGCTGAAGTAGCTGGAGCCAATTCGCTGGGCTTAATTACCACGGTATTTCCTGCAGCAAGAGCTCCAATAGCTGGGGCAATAGCCAATTGAAGTGGATAATTCCAAGGGCTGATAATCAAACAAACGCCATAAGGCTCGTGGTAGATGTAGCTTTTCGAAGGGAATGAAAGGAGGCTTCCAGACACTCTTTTTCTACCAACCCAATCGGGAAGGTAGCTCAACATGTGGTCAATATCTTTAATTAAGTAGCCCGTTTCTGAAATAAAACTCTCAAATTCAGGTTTCTGAAAATCTTGGTGAAGCGCTTGAAGAAATTCATCTTCCATTTCTATTAAAGCGCGTTTTAAAGTCTTAAGATGCTGTTTTCTAGCTTTTAAGGGTAGTGTTGACCCCGAATAGAAAAAGTTTTTTTGAACTTTTATTAGGTCTTTAATGTTAGTCATAAAATGTTGCTTGAGGTTTCGTGCCTAAATGTACTGAAAACTAGAGCGATAAATAAATAAAAATTATAAATCTTTGCACCCTCCAAACCACGATATTGTTCAATACCGTGTAAACCAATCAAGTTTTATGAACCCAAGATTTAAAGTTGTTTCCTACGAGGAAGCTACACCCGAAGTACAAGCCATCTACGATGACACAATGAAGACTTTTCAGTTGCCGTTTGTGTTGAACTGGTTCAAGTGCCAAGGAAGTAACGCTACGCTTTTAGAGGGTAACTGGGCAAAATTGAAAAACACCTTAATGAAAGGTGATGTTCCTAACGTGATTAAGCAATTGATCATTTACAACGTATCTAAAGAGCGTGGTTGTGATTATTGTTCTCAAGCTCACGGCATTTTCGCTGACAGCATGAGCAGTATGATTTCAGATAACGAAGGTTTCCGAGTGACTGAAAACTTAGATTCTCCAATTATTCCTCAGAGCTACAAAACAGCTATTAAGGTAGTTACACGTGCTGCATTAAAATCTTCAGGAGTTTCTGAAGCTGATTTTACTGAATTAGCAGAAGCTGGTTTCAACGATGAAGAAATTATGGAATTTGGAAGAACGCACAATATAGAAACTATTCTAACT